>NZ_KL370872.1:0-73604 GCF_000702225.1 Bacteroides sp. Ga6A2
TTGCGAAGGCCGCTCAAGTCCAAACTGTTAACTACGCTGCTCACAAGACGGACTGGGTCGTCCTGGGCAATGTCCTTGTCGATTCTCTGAGGAAAAAGTATCGTCTGATTTGGAGAATACGGACGAAAGTGGTATCTTTGTTGCATTTTATATTGCATGTTGTAAAGATACGAAAACTTTACGACATAACGAAGCCCTGGCTTGAGAAAGTCGGGGCTTTGATATAAAAAAAGGATGTGCCTATTTTGACACACCCTCAATAAGAACCATCAACGGAAAGCACTCTGAATGAGTGCCCCAGCTATCACAATGGGCGACCGCTTTCAGGGTCGATGATACTTGTTGTGTTTCTGTCCGCATATCCTGCGGATGCTGCGGTTACTGAGAGGTGACGCTTCCAGCGTCATTCAGTTATAGTCACTTCATGAAATAAGAGAATGGCGTTTCTTATCCCGAACTGGTGCAGTAAATGATTGTATTTTCAAAAAAATAAGAAAAAAATTGTTCCGAAACCTGAATAATTGAAAAAAGTAGGATAAGATACAAGTGAAGGCAGCCATTCGACACGGTTGCCTTCCTTCTTATCTATCGGTTCTTGGAGCAGCGTCTCTGTCGGGGCATGAGCCTTGACGGGGTGCTGCTCTTCTTTACTGCCTGAAAAAAATTCCGGCTTTACCCGTCGGATTTAAGAAAAGCAGGATAAGATACAGATGAGGAGAAACAACAATAATATTTAATCTAATAAAACTTATGAAGGACGTTGTATTGACAAAAGAGGAGTGGCGGCGATTAGCCGCTGTCACTCCCGAGGAAAGAGAAAGAGCCATGAAGAAACTCCAGCGGTGGATACACTGGCAGATAATACACTGCGGATTCAGTCGCGAGTGTGGACCTTTCTCCCGTGGGGCGATGGGCGGCGATGCCGTGGATGTGATAGGAGAGGAGTGCATCGAGGCACTGTTCTGCGGAGAGTGGCACTGGAAGCCAACCCGCGAGCTGAGCTCGATGCTGATTCAGATTGCAAAAAGCAAGATGGGACACATTGTCGAGGACTTTTACGAGCAGGGACAGCCCGAGGTTACGCTCACCAGCGACCAAGGCTTCCGCCAGCAGGTAGAGATGGATATTGCAGAGCAATGGAAGTTCGAAGCCAACATGCGCGATATGGGCTACGACATTGCACGCAGCATTGCAGTGAACGAGCCTGAGCTGCTGGCTTATTTGGATGCGATGTACCGTGACGACACATATTACGGCATTGCCAGTCTGATGGGCATTGATGTGAAAAAAGTGATGAGGCTTGAAAAGCGGCTGCTGAGTCTATTGGAAAAATATTAACAGATAAGTAAATATTATAGTAAAAATGAAACACGTAAAGAACCTAATGGATAGGATAGATGAAGTCAGGGTAAATTCGGTAACAGAAGATGAATATGAGAGAGTTTGGAACAGAAGCCTTGACGAACAAGTGAGCAGGATGATGGTGCGCTGGGACGAGTTGATGGCTCGTGCCAAGGAAGCCGTCGACGCTCAGGAAAAGGCATAGGCAGCGGATTTGCATATCCATTGCCTGAGTCCTCATGCCAGTGGTGCGGGGGCTTCTATTTATAAGAATGTTGGACTGTTTAAGGAAAGGAGGAAAGCCGATGATATATTTTGAAATGAAAGAGTTTGAATGTCGCGACGGATGCAGGATGCCGGCCGCCGCAAAGGAGAACATCGAAGCCCTGGTGGAGCAGGTGCTCGACCCCGTCCGCCGTACATACGGCAAGGCAATATGCGTAACCTGCGGATACCGCTGTTCACGGCATAATGCCAGCGTAGGCGGAGTGCCGCAGAGCCAGCACGTCAGCGGTCAGGCGGCAGACATAAGCCCTGTGGAGCAGCATGACGGCGCGCTCGAACGGCTGGCAAGGACAGTGGTGGCTAACGGCAAGTGGGATCAGATGATACTCTATCCCACTTTCATACACATAAGTTGGAAGCGTGACGGCATCAACCGCCGTCAGATACTAAGGAAGACGGCAGGAGGCTATCGGCAGATAGACATCAGCCAGTTAAAATAGGAGGAACGGACGATGAATGCAGAATTGTGGGTGAGCATAGTGCTCGCATTGATAAGCATGGTGAGCGGCTGGGGCTGGCTTACCAACAGCCGTAAGTACAGGCAGGAGGTCAAGAGCCTCGAGGCTGAGAACCGGCAGAAATATATGGACCTTGCCAAGGAGTATGTAGAGGAGTTCCGCAAGAACATTGCAGAGCCGCTGCAACTGGAGGTGAGGGAGTTGAGGAACGAAGTAAAACTATTGCGCGATGCTGTACAGGAGATTAACGACTGTCCTTTCAACGGCGACTGCCCTGTCAGGACAAAACTGTCTGCGCCGGCTCGTGATGCCTCTGGCAGCCGTGGCTCTGTCGCTGCTGCTTGCAGGCTGCGTGGCGAGCCGACGGGCGACGAGTGAGCATGTAAGAGCCGCGAGGACAGAACAGAAGGACTGCCTGCGGACGGAACGGATGGCGGTTGCCGTGCATGACACAATAGTAGAGGTGACAACCATCACCATACGCGAGAACGAAGCCGGCGACACGGTGCAGATGGCACAACTTACAGAGAGGACACGCACATCGGTACGAAACCGTATCAACGATGTGCAGGAGCGCGTGGCGGTAAGGACGGATACTGTCTACATAGAGAGGCGCGATTCCGTTGAGGTTAAGGAAAGACCGCGCAACACGCTGATATGGGTTCTGTTGGTTGTTGTCGGCTTGATTGTTTTTGTAATAAGCATAAAGGTTAATAAATGTTGAACAACGGTTGCGGACAATCGCAGCCACTTAAATTTTAGGAGGGTTAAATTATGGCAAAAGTAACAGGTATTGCCACACAGCTGAGTGGCAAGGTAGGACAGTTTATCTATCGTCGTACCAAGTCGGGTACGGTAGTGTGTGAAGCACCGGCAAAGGTCGTTGTTCCAAATCGTTCGGAGGCACAGATGAGGGTGCGTGCCCAGTGGGGTAATCTGGCAGCGGTATTCCGACAGTTCAACCAAACGCTGAAGAAAGGCTTTGAGGGAGTGAACGGCAGAATGAGCGATTACAATGCGTTTTTACAGACAAACATGAACGTAGTAAAAGTGTATATCGCTAAGAACGTGCTGCTGAATGGCGGCAGCGTACTTGCTCCGTATCAGATAACGCGAGGCACTCTGCCTTCGATAGCGATGAGTGTTGGGGCTGACAACGTGCTGGCAAGCGATATTGCACTTGGCGACTTGGTTGTTTCGGAATCGACAACCGTAGCTGAATTTACAAACGCGTTGATAGCGTGCAACGACGATTATGAGGCTGGCGACCAGCTGACATTCTTTTACGGACAGCAGACGACGGACGCGGTTACGGGAGTACCGCGTGCCAAGGTTCGCGGATTTAAGGTAATGCTCGACCCGTTGGACTCAACGCTGCTTTGGGATGTTGTGTCTCCTCTGGGATTCTCGTCAGCCGACGGATACTTGGCAATGAGCGGTGAGATTTCGGACGGGGCAGCCGTCTGGGTACATTCGCGCGAGGATGGCGATGGCAGAGTGCGTGTCTCAACACAGTTCCTGTATGTCGATTCGGGCATATTGGCTAAGTATCAGGGCAGTGCGGCAATGAGGAATGCTGCCGAGTCCTATGGCGGAATAACCAAGAGTGAGGTATATCTTAATCCGAGTTCGATGAAGAAAACGGATGATGACGACTTACAGGCTGAAAACGGCGATTAGGATGTGACTGTCGTGATGAGTAGTGATGAGAGGTTAAGGGAGCTTCCTTCGGGAACTCCCTTTTTTAGTACGCCCGGCATGAGCTATGTCTGACGTTCTCCAGAATATCACAGACTTCTTGTGGAGCTTTGAAGCCGTAATATTTTACGCTTGTTTTCTTTCGCCCTGCATTTGGACGAGCACCGCCACGACCGTTTTTTTTAACCTCTGGCGACATGTTTTCTTCTAAATTGTTTAACATTTCAGAATATATAGCTATCTTTGTCACAAACGAAAGAGAATGATTTTTTTAAGAGTTCGGGAAGTCGCGATTCCCGAACTCAGTCGATTCAATAACTAATTAGAAGTGAAACTTCACATTGAACTTAAAAGTAAAAGTTACGAATCTGAATGAAAGAACAATCTTCATCTCTTTCGTTTTTTTTTGTTTCTACTACTCGACTTTTAGGGGCTTTCGTTTCTCCCTTTCAACACTCGCTTGCGTCTCTGTAATGCGGCGGAGAAGGTTGGTGTGTCCCTTCTCAATCACTGTAGTTACCTTTTTTGTAAATACAAAATGGTGGGAAGGAACGTTCAAGGTTGGTGGGGGAGTTGAAAATTGAAAATTTTAAGACAGTTGACAATTCAAAATCTCTCGAATTCAATAAAAAAAGGATGCAAAAAGCATCCTTTTTTGTATCTATCTATCAGAATTTCAGAGAGAAATTGCCAGAAACATGAAGTTGCGACAGGAAGAAGACCAAGCCTTCGTAATATCTGTACTTGCCTGTTGGAGGAGCGGCATCCCACAGTTGCTGAACATATTCGCGTGCAAGTTCGCGGTCGGCAGCCGATGATGACTTAGCCAAGGCTATCGCTCCAACAGCGTTTGCGCCCATCATTCCGTGGTTGTAGTCGCCGTGAGCGTTAGAGCCGTCCCAGCCGAAGTGCGAGTGCTTGAATCCGTCTTTCTTGACGAATGTGAGCCAGTTGCGCATCACCTGCTCCTGACGCTTCTTGTCCTTTCCGCACAGATAGTAGTCCATGCCCACGTTCATAGGGCAGCGGAGGGCATCCCACATGTATATTGAAGTGTCGTAGCCGGCGTGAGGCCATCGGTAAGGCTTTCCGCTGTACTCGCTGTAATCAGGGTAGACGCCAGTTTCTGGGTGAGCCGAATCTATCAGGTGCTGTCGGGCAGCCTTTGCAGCCTTCTGCCAGAAGGCGCGGTTGTTCTTCACGCTCTTTGCCCATTTGTCAAGGAAGGCAGGAAGCATGTACGACGGGTCGGTAAAGTAATGTCCGCCGCGGTCGGGAACGAAGGTAATCAGATAGTTTTCCTTGTTAAAGAGATTGTAAACACCCGTTTTCTCGCCGTCCTTGTTCATTATCTTGTCGAGGATGGCATTGGCTTGCTCGGCATATTCGGGCGCGTTCCATCGCTCGCTGGCAAGCAGAAGGGCTGTTACGAAGTAAAGTTCGCCGTCCGATGCGTTGCTCTGGCCGATGTGCTTGCCGTTGGTGTCGCATTGCCAGCAGAAGTAGCCGTCCCAAGGCGTGTCGGCGCCGTATGCCATGTGCTTTCGGCTCCAGTTCCACAGCTTGTCGAACTGCTCGCGATGGTTAAGCTGAACGCTAATCATCATGCCGTACGACATGCCCTCGGTGCGCACGTCGTTGTTGCCCGTGTCCATGATGAAAGCCATACCGTCGGCGGTTTCGTAGTAGACGCTACGCTGTCCGTCAGTCTCGTAAAGGCTCAGGTCGCCCGGTGTGAAGAAATGCTCCCACAAGTTGTTCATGTGCTCCTGCACCTCGCTGTCGGTCTTTCCAAGAAGTGTCTTGAAAAGATTATCGCCCTTGGCCATGCTGCCCGAAAGAAGGCAGATGGCAAGGACGATTAGTCGTGAAAAAATCTTATTCATGTATTTTTGTGTTACTGTTAAGTATTTTGCCAGAATGATTATTTTCCGAAAAGAATCTTTCGGTCGCGCTCGATGGCCGGGGCAACAATATCCTCGGGAACGAAACGCCAGTTGTTGTTAGCCTTCGGAGAGATGTGCTTCATGTTTCGCAGTTCGTTGATGAGGCACAGACGCTGGTCGGTATCGGTGCGGAAGATGATGCGCGAGTCGATGCTGTCCTTAGGGATGCCAGCGCCCTCGGTAATCAGCGCGCCGCCGCCGTTGCCGCGATACGAGTTCATCGCAACCTTGTACCACGCGTTAGGGTCGAAAGGCTTGCCGTTGCTCATTCGCAGGATTCTTATTTTCTGACCTCTTGGCTTCGTAACGTCAACCTCGTAGTCTATTCCGGCGGCAGAGTCGAAGTTGAACATCGGATTCTTCAGCCCCATGCCTCGCGTGTTGTTCGGGTTGTCGTTGAACAGAAGAATATGGTCGTCAGAGGTCTTCATCTGGTTTGTCCATAGCGAGTAACTCATTTCCAGATGGTTGCGAATCTCTTCGCCCTTCATTCTTACAACATACAGTTTGTTTTCGTACTTGTACAGATTAAACATATCGCACATTGTAACGATGCCTTTCTTTATTGTTGCGTTGAATCGGAGCGGAGCGTTGAACGACACGTCTGCGCCTGTTATCTTCAGTTGCATGTTGTGTATCAGGTCGCCGAAAGCCGATGAGCCGAAGTAATATTCGTACATATACATATCTGAGTCGAACTCGGCTATTTTCTCGTCGATGTATGAGTTAAGGGTGGCAACCTCGCCCGAAAAATGCTCCATAAAGTCGCTGTCAATCTCGTAGTCAGCCATATCGACGAGTTTTGTTTCGATGTGCTTGCCTACAACCTTCTTGCCGCTCATGCTCACTTTTACGGTTATTTCAGCCACGTTTTTGGCATCGTTTCCCGGATTGGCGATGTGAACGATTTTTCCGTCGGAATTTGTTATTGTAGATTTGTAGGCGTTGTGGTCGTGTCCGTAGAAGATGAAGTCGAATCCCGGAACCTGCTCGGCAACGATTTTCGTCACGTTCTCCTTGTATTCGTCGGTAACGATTCCGCCCTCAAGACCAGAGTGGAAGATGCCAACGATGATGTCGGGATTTTCGGTCTTCTTAACGATGTCGACCCATTTCTTTGCCGAACTTACCATCTCGTCAAAGTGTATTCCCTGCCAGATATCGTGGCTCAGCCAACTTGGAATGGCAGATGTTAGCATTCCTATTACGGCGATTCTAACGCCGTCGCGCTCAATCATTATGTAGGGCGATGTGTAAGGCTTTCCGGTGGCGTCAGAAATTACGTTTGCGCCCAGAACCGGGCATTTAAGGTCTGAAATCCACTTGTCGTACACCTTGTACGAAGCCTCGATGTCGTGGTTGCCGAAAGTCTCGGCATCGTATTTGAGATAGTTGATGATACTTGCCGCGATGTTTGTCTCGTTGGTGCGCAGATAGTTCCACAGATAGTTTGCAGGCTGTCCTTGCAGAATGTCGCCGTTGTCGAGAAGAATTAGTCTGTTACCGTATTTTTTTCGTTCGGCTCTGACATAGCTGCTCACTCTTGCCATAGAGCCGTGTGCATCTTCCTTGCTCAGATAGTTTTTTGGGAAGAACATTCCGTGAACATCGCTTGTTTCTACGAACTTTAGTTCGACGGTTTTATTGCCCTTTGCGCTAAGTGAGAATGATGCAGCAAACATAGTTAGCAATAATACAATTTTTTTCATTTTTTCGCTTTTAACCTTGATGATTTTATTCTGTAGCATTGTTTCGTCTTCTCTTTTTGTAGCATTTCGAGTAGTCGCACAGACCGCACGAATAGTCGAGATGCCTTACGTTTTTTCCTATGCCTATGATGCCGCTCACCGATTTTATCGGAATCATCAGCGATGAGTCGGTGAGCCTTATGCCACACGGATTGGCGGTGGGGAAGAGCGAGAAAAGCCTTTGCTGCTCGCTTACGTGCCATCCGCAGTAGCCCGGACTGAAGCGGTTTGTGTGCTTCCATCCCGTCTTGTCGATGAAGGCTTGCAGAGCCTCTTCCATCGCATCGGCGGCTTTCTCGGCAATGATGCTGCCTATCGAGTTAGTTATGAAAATCCTAACCATATCGCCCTCGCTCTGCAACCGCTGCTGAAAATCTTCGAATTCGTTGCCTGCCGTGGCGGTGAATATCGCAAAAGCCTCGCTGCCATTAAGTTGTCGGGCAATAATCTTACCAATGCCGAACTGGTTTCCGTTTATGCCGAGCGAGTTGTTTTCTCTGTCAACCTCGCCCTTCACGACGAAGAAACTGAACCTCGGAACGCAAATCCGTTCAATCTCGCTCATCATAACGTCTATTTCCGCCAGAACTTCATCGTCGGGAACGGACGAGCCGTAGCCCATGCTTTCTGAAATTTCGGCAGCCGATATTTTGAGTTTTGAGAATGGAACGATGCTCTCCATGATTTATCTGTTGAATTCCTCGACAGCCTCGTAAAAGGCGTCGATGTTCTCTATTGGAGTGTGTGGCGGAATGTCGCAGCCCGATGAGATAACGAAATTCGGAAAATCCTTCGTAAGGTTGAGGAGTCTGAGCGTCTCAGCCTTGACCTCGGCAGCCGACTGCTGCTTAAAGACCTGAACAGGGTCGAGGTTGCCCATTGCCAGGCAGTCCGACGGAACGTCGCGGCATGCCTGAACCATGTCAATCTTGTTTCCGAAGTGATATCCGGCGGCTCCGGTCTTTATCATCGCCTCGGTGCACTGTCCGTTGTTTCCGCAGTTGTGCAGAATTACGGCAAAGTTATCGTCCTGAACAGCGTCGATAATCTTCTTTACATAGACCGACGACAGTTTGTAGCAGTCGTCGTTGCTCAGAAGTCCGGCGGCAGGCTCAGCCATCAGAACGCCATTCACGCCCGTAGCCTTGAGTGCCACGCAGTAGCGCAGAGTAAGGTCGGTACACTTTTCGAGCAGCGTTCGTGCCGCCTTCTCGTTTGTGTATGGCAGAACCATAATCTCGCTCATGTCGAAGAGTCTTCCTGCAAGCGAGAAAGGACCGATGCAGCCGGCAAGAACCGGCTTGTCCGAGATATTTCGGGCAGCCAGAATGTTGGCGCGCAGATATTCGGGTATTCTTCCTGCTTCGAGCGACGGAACTTCAAGACTGTCAATCTCTTGCTCGTTGCTTACAAGACGGCCGTTCACGCTCGGCACTTCGTTCTCCGGAAAGATTATGTCGCTGCCGAAAGCCTCAGCCTCGACGGTCAAGTCCATTATCACCGTTGCGGCAGCCGACGGATAGTTGTCCGACAGATATTTTATTGCCTCGTAGTGCACATTTCCGTCGCAGACAGCCTCTTTCACCGTCTTTCCAATCTTCTCGATGCCCGGGTGGGTGAGAACTGGTATTGCTATTGTCTTCTTCTGACTGATAACATTTTTTATCCAGCCAGACATATTTAGTTTAGCCATATTATGAAGAGCTTTCTATTTCGGAGCTTTGCGGTAGAGATAAACGGCGATGAAGCTGAACACCACGTTCGGAATCCATACGGCAACGATTGGCGATGCGCCTGCATTAAGGGCAAACGACGACGAAACCGTCTGGAGCATGATGTAGGCGGCGCACAGCGCGATGCCGATGCCCAGAGCCATACCCATTCCGCCCTTGCGCTTCTCGGCAGAGAGCGATGCGCCCATTATTGCCATGATGATGGCTGCGAAAGGAGCGGCAAAACGCTTGTGATATTCAATCTCGAACGGCTGGATGTTTGAGAATCCGCGCTTTCGCTGATTGTCGATATATTCCTTCAGCACCGGAGTGGTGAGCGTTTCTTGCTGACCCTTTGCCACCGTAAGGTCGTTAGGCTCGATTTTGATGATTGAATCTATCTTCGAGCCAGTGGTTATCTTCTCGCGCATTCCCTTCATGTCGCGAATCTTGTAGTCGCGGATAATCCAGTGGTAGCGTGTTTCTGAAAGCGTATCGTACTCAATGCTCGTGGCGGTGAGGTGCGACACAACCTTCTTGCCCTCAATCTTGTCGAGGCAGAAGTGATATCCTGTGCGCGTGCGCAGGTCGTAACTCTCAATATAGGCAATCACGCCCGAGTCAACCTGAAGCTGTACGTTGCTCGCACCGGTTATGATGTGCTTCTTGCTCTTGTACTTACTCTCGAACTTTATTCGCGTAACGTTTCCCTTCGGGATGACGAACGCGCCGAGATAGAACGACAGTCCGCCGATGATGATGGCCGATATGATGTAAGGTCTGAGCAGACGCTTGAAGCTCATTCCCGTACTCATCATGGCAATGATTTCGGAGCGGTCGGCAAGCTTGGTGGTAAACAGAATTACCGCCAGGAACACGAACAACTGGCTGAACAGGTTGGAGTAGAAGGGGATGAAACTGAAATAGTAGTCGAAGATAATAGCCTTCCACGGCGCGTTCTTAGCCATGAAGTTGTCGAGGTTCTCGTTGAAGTCGAACACCACGGCAATGGATATGATGAGTGCCAATGACACGAAATAAGTGCCAAGGAACTGCCTGATGATGTAGCGGTCTATCTTGCCGACAACGGGGTTGTCGATGAATATCTTTACAAGAAATTGCTTGATTTTCTTCATCTTTTCCTAAATCATCCCTGAAAAATACGTTTTACAGGCGTGTTGAGATGCGTTTCATCGTTGCTGCCTTCCACGAAGTGAAGTCGCCTGCTATGATGTGCTGTCGAGCTTCGCCTACAAGCCACAGGTAGAATGCAAGATTGTGGATTGATGCAATCTGCAAGGCCAAGAGTTCCTGTGCGTGGAACAGGTGGCGCAGATAAGCCTTTGTGTAGGCCGTATCAACGTAAGATGCTCCGTTCTCCTCGATAGGCGAGAAGTCGAACTCCCACTTCTTGTTCTTCATGTTTATGATGCCGTCTTTTGTGAAGAGCATACCGTTTCGTCCGTTTCGGGTAGGCATAACGCAGTCGAACATATCAACTCCGCGCTCAATGCCTTCGAGAATGTTCATCGGAGTGCCCACGCCCATAAGGTAGCGTGGCTTGTCCTTTGGCAGAATCTCGTTCACAACCTCAATCATCTCGTACATAACCTCGGTTGGTTCGCCCACGGCAAGACCGCCGATGGCGTTACCCTCGGCATTCTTCGATGCTATGTACTCCGCGCTCTGCTTGCGCAGGTCGGTATATGTGCAGCCCTGAACAATAGGGAACAGAGCCTGACTGTAGCCATACTTCGGTTCAGTCTCGTTGAATCTCTTGATACATCTGTCGAGCCAGCGGTGAGTCATCTCCATCGACTTCTTTGCGTAGTTGAAGTCGGCTGTTCCCGGCGTACACTCGTCGAGAGCCATCATGATGTCGGCTCCGATGGTGCGCTCAATATCCATTACGCGCTCGGGGCTGAAGAAGTGCTTGCTTCCGTCAATATGCGAGCGGAATTCGCATCCTTCCTCCTTCAGTTTTCTGATGCCGCTGAGCGAGAATACCTGAAAGCCGCCGCTGTCGGTAAGCATAGGCTTGTCGAAGCCGTTGAACTTGTGCAGGCCGCCTGCCTTCTCGAGCACCTCGAGTCCCGGACGGAGATAGAGGTGATATGTGTTTCCGAGGATAATCTGCGCCTTCACGTCGTCCTTAACCTCGTGCATGTGAACGCCTTTTACCGAACCGCATGTGCCCACCGGCATGAATATCGGAGTCTCAATCTGTCCGTGGTCGGTTGTTATGAGTCCTGCTCTCGCATTTGACTTAGAATCTGTATGCTGAAGTTGAAATGTCATCTTTTAGTTAATTCTCCTTTTTTGTCTCTTCCTTTATCGAAAGGTCGAGCGGATTGTTTACCTTGGTTTTAAGAAGTGCGATGTCAAGAACCTCCATTACGTTAGTAACGTAGTGGAATGTAACGCCCTTCAAGTATATCTCTGGAATAGCCTCGATGTTGCGGCGGTTGTCCTCGCAGATAACGATGTCGGTGATGCCTGCTCGCTTGGCTGCCAGAATCTTCTCCTTTATTCCGCCTACCGGGAGTACTTTTCCGCGGAGCGTAATCTCGCCGGTCATGGCAATCTTGGCGCGAACCTTGCGCTGTGTAAGGGCCGATGCCAAAGAAGTGGCGATGGTTATTCCGGCAGAAGGACCGTCTTTTGGCGTTGCGCCCTCTGGAACGTGAATGTGAATGTTCCAGTTGTCGAAGATGCGCTGGTCTATGCCAATCTGCTCGGCGTGAGCCTTGATGTATTCGAGAGCCAGAACGGCCGATTCCTTCATCACGTCGCCGAGGTTTCCGGTGAGTGTGAGCTTGCCCTGCTTGCCCTTGCTGAGCGATGTCTCGACAAACAGAATCTCGCCGCCTACGCTTGTCCATGCCAGACCCGTAACCACGCCGGCATATTCGTTGCCCTGATATTTGTCGCGGTTCATCTCGTCGCTTCCCAGATAATCCTTCAGGTCGGCAATCTTAACGGTCTTTACAGCCTCGTCGCCGTCCTTGGCAATCTGCACGGCAATCTTTCTGAATACCTGCTTTATCATCTTGTCGAGTTTTCGCACTCCGCTCTCGCGAGTGTAGTTCTCGATGATGTATTCGAGTGCCGACTTGTCTATCTTCAGTTTCTCGTATTCCGTAAGGCCGAGTTCCTCTTTTGCCTTAGGGATGAGGTGACGCTTTGCAATCTCGAGTTTCTCCTCGGTTATGTATCCGCTCACCTCGATAAGTTCCATTCGGTCGAGCAGCGGACTCGGAATTGTGCTGATGTTGTTTGCCGTGGCTATGAACATCACGTTGCTCAGGTCGTAGTCGATGTCGAGATAGTTATCGTGGAACGCCTTGTTCTGCTCAGGGTCGAGAACTTCGAGAAGGGCCGACGAAGGGTCGCCGTTCACCGTGTTCTGCGTAATCTTGTCAATCTCGTCGAGAATGAAGACCGGATTGTCCGAGCCAGCCTTCTGTATGCCCTTGATTATTCGTCCCGGCATCGCGCCCAGATAAGTGCGGCGGTGTCCGCGTATTTCAGACTCGTCGTGCAAACCGCCGAGCGAGATGCGGACGTACTTGCGCTTCAGAGCCTCGGCAACAGAGCGTCCGAGCGATGTCTTACCAACTCCCGGAGGGCCGTAAAGGCAGATGATTGGCGATTTTAGGTCGCCGCGCAGTTTCAGAACAGCCAAGTGCTCTATTATTCTCTCCTTAACCTTCTCCATGCCGTAGTGGTCTTTGTCGAGCACCTTCTCGGCATTCTTCAGGTTGGTGTTGTCCTTGGTGAATGTCTTCCACGGCAGACTCAAAACCGTCTGGAGGTAGGTGTACTGTATGTTGTAGTCGGGCGACTGCGGATTGAGGCGTTCCAGTTTGCTTGCCTCGCGCTCTACAATCTCGCGAACCTCGTCGTCGAACTTCTTTTCGGCTATTTTCTCCCTGAGTTTCTCAAGCTCTATGTCCTCAGAGTTTCCCAGTTCGTTTAGGATGTTCTTCATCTGCTGGTGCAGGAAGTACTCCTTCTGCTGCTGGTTGATGTCCTCGCGTGTCTTAGACTGAATCTTGTTCTTTATGCTGGCGAGCTGAATCTCGCGGCTCAGGATAGACATCAGACTGATAGCGCGCTTCTTCAGAGAAGGCTCTTTGAGCAGCGTAATCTTGTCGGCGATAGGGAACAGAAGGTTTGTGCAGATGAAGTTAATCATCGTCTTGCTTCTGTCGTCGGTCGAGTTTCTGATGGCGAAGGCAATCTCAGGATTGTTCTGTGTTTCCTGAATGTATGTGATGGTGCGTTCGCGGCAGCTGTCGAACACCGCCTTGTATTCGTCCTCGTCCTCGATAGGCTCTTCGTTCTTGTTCACCACCTTGCCTCTGAGGAATGGCTCTGTGGCTGTTAGTTCCTGAAGTTCAACCGCGCTGTAAGCCTGAAGGATTACGGTTGTGGAGTTGTCGGGCATATCGAGTATGCGAAGCACCTTGGCGAGCACTCCTATGGTGTACAGATCGTCAAACTGCGGTTCGTCTGTATCTGGTGATTTCTGGCAGAAGGTTGCGATGAACTCGTTTGTCTTTTCAGCCTTCTTTACAAGTTTAAGTGTCGAAGGGCGTCCCACGGTTACCGGTGTCACCACGCCGGGAAAGAGCACCATGTTGCGCATAGGGAGGATTGGAACCTCGCCTTCAAAGTCAAAGTTGGTAGTTCTTTCAACATTTATTGCTCCGTCTGATATGATGGAAATGCTTGCAGGATGAGAGTCCGATTCCATCTGGAAAATATCGTCAATCAATTTCTTCATAATTCTGGTATAGAAAATACTTAATTTTGATTTCTGCCCTCGACAAGGGCTGAGAAATGCGGTGCAAATGTAGTAAAAACAGAAGAAATAATAATATTTTTGTGCGTGAATTTAAGCCAAAGTAGTAATTTTGCACATAATTTATTGTCTTGCAACAGCATGTCTAATAGTTTTTTCAGATTCAAGAAGTTTACGGTTCATCACGACAAGTGCGCCATGAAGGTTGGAACCGACGGCGTTCTGCTTGGCGCATGGGCACGGATTGACGGCGGCGAGAGCGTGCTCGACGTTGGCACGGGCTCGGGACTCATTGCGCTTATGATGATGCAACGCGGCGCACGAAGCGTGGTAGGCATCGATATCGAGGATACGGCCGTAGAACAGGCGCAAATAAACGTGGGGCAGAGCATCTGGAGCAATTCCGTTAGAATTGAGAAAGCCGATTTTATCTGTTTCGCGACAGATGAGAAATTCGATGTCATCGTAAGCAATCCGCCGTTCTACAAGAACGCTCTTTCGTGTCCCGATCCTCTGCGCGACAGGGCGCGTAATGCCGACTCTCTGCCGTTCTGCCAACTTGCCAAGAAAGCAGCCGTACTTCTTTCCGACGGTGGCAGATTGAGTGTCATCGTGCCGGTCGAAAATGCTCTCGACTGCATCTGCGAGGCTCTTTCCGAAGGGCTAAGGCTGAGCCGCCGCCTCGATGTCAGGGGCAGTGTGAGGAAACCTGCCAACCGCTCGCTTCTTGAATTTGTAAAAAATCCCGAACGAATCCCGAACGAATCCCGAGAGATGAGCATACGCGATGCCGACGGCTCTTATTCTGCCGATTATTGCCAACTTACGGCAGATTTTTATCTCAATATAGAAAAAAAACACTAAGTTTGCAATCCGAATAATTTTAACAACTGTTTATGTACGAAGAGAACGCAAACGATTTGTTCAAGTTCCGCAAGTTTATGGCTGATGACGACAGCGCCGTGATTGACGAGTGCCACCGCGCCGCCTTGGACAAACTGCACACTCTCTTTCCCGAAAAGAGAGTTACGACCTACGATAACTGTACGATTGGAATAGAAACCGACAGCCTCTACTCCGACACGGGGCTCGACACTTACGAGTTGGGCGTTGTAGACGGCGAGATTTATGCCATGCGAAACACTCGCGATGGCGAAGTTATAACTTTCAGAATATAAAGCAGATGAAGAAAATATTGATGGCTGCCGCAGCGGTGGCTTTTCTGTGCTCGTGCGGAGGCGGCAAGGGCTTCAGACTGAAGGGAAGCATCAAGGGCATTGAGCAGGGCGAGGTTTACATCTACAACGCCGAGGGACTTGGAAAGGGGCTCGACACGGTAATGGTAAACGGCGGCTCGTTCGAGTATCGCGCCGAGATTGAACAGCCTACTTACTACATCCTTGTGTTCCCCAACAAATACCAGCAGGTTGTGTTTGCCGACAAGGGCGCGAGGGTATCTCTCGAAGGCGACGGCAGCAGCCTGAAGGATATGCAGATTTCGGGCGACAAGGAGAACGAACGCTTCTCGGATTTCAGAAAGGCGGTTGCCAGCATCGACGAGTCGCAGATTCCGGCAAAGGCCGAGGAGTTCATCAAGGCCAATCCGTCGTCAATGGCGAGCATCTATCTGGTAAACAAATACTTCATCGAAGTGCCCAAGACCGACTGGGGCAAGGTGGAAAGTCTGCTGAAGGTGATAAAGGGCGGACTTCCGAAGAATGCGATGGTAGACCGTATGCTCTCTACCGCCAAGGAAGCGCAGCGGATAAAGGTGGGCGGAAAATGTCCGTCGTTCAAGATTACGACGAAAGACGGCAAAACTCTGACACAGAGTGACTTGAAAGACAAGATTACGCTCATAACCTTCTGGGCTTCGTGGGATGCCGACAGCCGCACACTCGAGCGCAACATCCGTAAGCTCTACAAAAAATATCCGTCGGCAAAATTCCAGATTATAGGCGTCAGCCTCGATGTAGACAAGCAGATGTGGCGCAATGCCGTTCGCTACGACTCGCTTACATGGAACGAGAGTTGCGACTTTGCACACTACGAGAACCGCATGGTCAAGGATTTCGTCGTAAGCAATCTGCCGTCTAACTTTCTGATAGGCAAGGACGGAAAGATTATCGCCATGAATCTCCTCTACGCCGATTTGGAGAAGAAACTTGATGAAGTGGTTAAGTGATAGGTTTCAAAGAATCAGAAAAAAAGGGCTATAAAAATGAAGAAAATATACTATCTGCTTGTCTTGCTTGTCATTGTTGGCGCATCTTGTTCGGAAAAACGGACAAAAAACGAAGTTAAAAGTATTTCGCATAGAGAGTCAGGGGATCTTAGGGTGGAGATGGAGGCTTTCTTTCTGGACAATTTAAGATATCCAAGGGGGACAAGGGATTATTGCAGGAGAATCTATTTGCAGGACAGTTTGAATAATTTCTGGTTTGCCCGTGGGTGGTCAAACAAGCCAAACGTAAGGTGTAACTCTTATGAGGAGTATAATGAATTTATGGACTCTGTTTTTTCCGTTGTTATTAAATGTTGTCAAGGGGCAGGGGTGCCTTACTTCTCATGGCCTCGTTTTTATAGAAATCAGCGCGACAATGACATATATTGCAAAGACGGAAAAGTTTTTGCAGACATCGAAGATACCGACAGTATATACTATTCGTATGATATCAGGAATGCGATGCACGATTATTATTTTAGAAAAAAGACTGAAGATGATTTTCATGCTGGAACGTTTAGCACAATAATGAAACTTACGTGCGTAAGAGCGTACAGCAAAGACTCTCTTTTTGTCGATTTGCCAAAGTCTGTATTTAACGATGGAAACGCATATCACGATATGCGTTTAATCGTCGATTCTGTTATATTGCAGATTAACAAAAGAAATCCGGAAGCAAAATCATTTCATTATGCAATAAGATATCACAAGAATGGAAAGTTTGAGTCGGCTGACAAAGAGTGGGACCCGCTGCCAACTGAAATAACAAGCAACAAGAATCTTATACACTATATGGATTCTTGCGTAAGAATTGACAAAAGGGTAGACTTCATTCAATTCTACAGATGTGTGTATTTCTGATAGGCAAGGACGGTGGTTAAGTAGCTGATTTATCGTTTAATAGAAAGGCAGCACAATTCAATATTTGCATATCTTGTTTTGTGCTGTTTTATTTTTGGCTAAAAAAGAAATTCAGGATATGTTTGTTGTTTTCTTGGTAGTATTAGCAATTGCAGTCTATTTTTATTTCCCGAATAAGGGAAAGAGGGCAGAAATGATGGTTCAGAACAAACTGAACAACTTGCCCGACGAATACTTCTCGATATATAACGCTCTCTTCGAGAATAACGGCCGTTCCACGCAGATTGACCATATCGTGGTTTCGCCATACGGCGTGTTTGTCATCGAAACCAAGGGCTACAAAGGCTGGATATACGGCGGCGAGAACGTGGAATACTGGACTCAGAATATATACGGAAAGAAGACACGTTTCTACAACCCAATCATACAGAACGAAGGGCATGTGCGTTTCTTGTCTTATCTGTTGCGCGATTTTGGAAATATTCCAATCATTCCAATTGTCGTGTTCAACAACGACGCCACTATAAAGACCGAGTTCGAAAACCATATCGTAGTCAACAGAAAGAGGCTGAAGAGAGCCATCCGACGCTATCGTAACGAGGTGCTGAGTGCGGAAGCTCAGAAGAAGATAATAGACGTGATAGAAAGTAATTCACGCACAGGCTCTTCGGCCGAGAGGCATCATATAAGAAACGTCAGAAACCGTGAGCGACAGTCGGTTAGGGATGTCCGTAACGGAAAGTGTCCCCGTTGCGGAAGCGATTTGGTGCTCCGTCGCGGTAAATACGGCGAATTCTATGGCTGTTCCAATTATCCAAACTGTCGTTTCCTGATAAATAAAAGGGATGTGTGAAGACGTAAAAGTCTTATGTCTCGTTGCTTTTCTTCAAATATAAGCAATTTCCTTGTCTGTAATGTTGGGGAGACAATCTCTTTATATCGGCAAAAGCTAATATGTAGTCTTCAACATTCCATTCCCATGCTTCTTGTATTACATAGTTTTTGTCATATAGAATCCAAATCAATTTATCCCAATCATAATTCGATGCTTTGGGAACCTTTGTAACAAAACTACCTTTTTTGCCACTTGGTCTATTGGCTTTAACTTGGTATCTTATATTCTTAAACACAAAATCAGAACCTTTGCTTACTGCTGTTTTATCTTGCATATATTCAGAGTATTCGCTTTCTGACATTCCTATTAACATAGCTGCATCATATTCGGAAATTGCACTTGTAATTGATGGAGCAACTCCAAAGTTCTTTTGCCATTGTAAAGCTGTTTCAACAAGATTTTTTCTTAGTGTCATTTTTTTGAAATCTTAAACCGATATTTTTACTGCTGAAACCGCTTCAGATGCTCCTTTCCGAAAGGATATCCGCTTATGCTGTATCTGCCGTCGTCGGTCATTTTGAACCATGGCGAGCCGGTGGCATCATCGGTAACTATGTGAATCTGCTGTGCAGGCATCCAACTTTGTGCCACCATGAAAATCTTTTCGCCTTTCTGGTTTACAGCCATATCCACTATTGTTACTACGTGGCCGTAAAACCTCTCGTTCACATAAACCAGACAGTCGCCCACCTTCAGGTCTTTCGGGGCTACAGGCTTCATCTCTTTGCCCATCGACGTGCTGTTGCAGTAAGTAAACACGTTGTCGAGATATTTGCGGAAGGTGGCATACGAGTACGACTTGTGTCTCTGCGCCCATGTGCTGAACCGTAGCGGTTTGCCGCTTCCGAGGGCTGTGAAATAAATGCGGTTGTAAGCCTTTATGCTGTACAGATATTCGGCCCACAGGCGCATGGCGGCATCGGCACATTGCTGCAAGTCCTTGTCGCCCACGTCAATGTCGAGTACGGCGTAGGCATTCTGATAGTTTATTATTAGTCCATCGAACGTGTGAACCGTTCTGTCGCCCGTCAGTTTGATTTTTCTGAGGAAATTGCCGTATCCGTCGCACTTCACCCTTGTGTATCCGGCGGGAACGGGAATCTCGCCTATGGTTTTCTGTGCTATTGCTGATAAAGGACTGCACATCAATATGATGACAAGTAAATCTTTTAATCTCATGGTTATTATTCCGTTGGTTAATTTCTGCAAAAATAAGAAAAAATCGCAAACTCCCTATGCACTATGCGCGGAAGTTTGCGACTGCTCTAAATATAATTGGTTGTTTGTGTATATCAAATGCTCTCGCTTATCGACTGTAGCACATAATCGAGAATTTCTGGCGTGTGAGTCTCGGAGATAAAGTTGCCCTCGAACTGCGACGGACTGACATAAATGCCGCGCTGAAGCATGTTGTTGAAGTAGCGCGCAAAACGCTCCTGGTCGCTGCGCTTGGTGTCTTGGAAGTTGCGCACCTCGCTGCTGTTGAAGAACAGGGTGAACATAGAGCCGCAATGGTTAAGCTGAATGTCCTTTCCGGCGATAATCTCTTTCAGGCAGCTGATGAAGCGGTCGCTCTTCTCATCGAGTTTCTTGTAGAAGTCGGGATGAGAAAGTTGCGTGAGCGTCTCTATTCCGGCTGCCATTGCTACAGGATTTCCGCTGAGCGTGCCGGCCTGATATACAGGACCGTCGGGAGCAAGAACCTTCATAATGTCGGCACGTCCACCAAAGGCCGCTGCTGGGAATCCGCCACCAACAATCTTGCCTACGGTGGTCATATCTGGCTTGATACCAAAGAGTTGCTGAGCTCCACCACGCGACAGACGGAATCCGGTTATCACCTCATCGAAAATGAGCAGACTGCCATGCTGCTCAGTCACTTCGCGCGCAGCCTTCAGGAAGTCGAGCGAAGGGCAGACAACGCCCATATTGCAAGCCACTGGCTCAAGAATTACGGCAGCCACCTTGTCGCCGTTAGTTTTGAAATAGTTGCGCAAGGCATCAATATCGTTGTACGGAAGTACGGCTGTGTATTTAGTAAACCCTTCAGGAACGCCGGCCGACGATGCATTGCTGATATTTGCCACGCCCGAGCCTGCCGAAACAAGCAGATGGTCGGCGTGACCGTGGTAGTTACCTTCGAACTTTACGAGAATGTCGCGTCCCGTGTATCCGCGAGCCACGCGAATTGCCGACATTGTAGCCTCCGTGCCGCTATTTACAAAGCGCAGACGCTCCATCGAGGGAATTGCCTCGCGCACCTTCTCGGCAAGTATTGTCTCATTCTCGGTAGGGATGCCATAACTACTACCAGTATTTATAGCTCTAATGGCCGCGCTATTAACACGATCGTTGCAGTGTCCGAGGATGAAAACGCCCCACGACATGCAGAAGTCGATAATCTTGTTATCGTCGATGTCGGTAATATATGCACCTTTCGCTTCTTTGACGAAGAGCGGCGTCGCGCCCACGCTTTTAAGCGCTCTTACCGGACTGTTTACGCCTCCCGGAATGACCTGCTGCGCACGTCTGAAGGCTTCTGCTGATTTTATTCTTTCGTTTATGCCCATTTCTGCATGAATTCTTTAGCGTAATAAGATATGATGTACTTCGCACCGGCACGTTTGATAGCTATCAGGCTTTCGTAAACAACGCGCTGCTCGTCGAGATAGCCAGCCTTTGCAGCCGCCTTGAGCATTGAATATTCGCCGCTCACCTGATATGCCACCATCGGGATATTAGGGAATTTCTGAACGCCGCGAGCTATGATGTCGAGATAAGGCATGGCAGGCTTAACCATAGTCCAGTCAGCACCTTCTTCTATGTCGGCTGCAATCTCGTCAAGTCCTTGGTCGTGAGTGCGATAGTCCATCTGATAAGTCTTTCTGTCGCCAAACGATGGGGCGGAGTCGGCAGCATCGCGGAACGGACCGTAGAAAGCCGATGCGTACTTGGCAGAGTAAGCCAGAATCTTACACTTGTCGCGCAATCCTGTCTCTACGAGTTTGTTGTGCAGAGCCTCAATTTGTCCGTCCATCATGGCCGATGGAGCTACGAAGTCAGCTCCTGCCTTGGCATGAACATACGCCATCTGCGCCAAAAGTGGAAGAGTAGAATCGTTTTCCACATCGTGGTTGTGAAGCAGTCCGCAGTGGCCGTGGCTTGTGTACTCGCACAGACATACGTCGGTAATAACGATAATCTCCGGAACGGCTGCCTTTATCGCCTTCACGGCACGGCAAACCAAGGCATCCTCGGCGTATGCAAGAGTGCCTTTCTCGTCCTTCTGGCTGTCTTCGATTACGCCGAAAAGCAGCACTTTGTTTATGCCGAGCGCGTAAATCTCTTTTATGTCGGTGATGAGTGTGTCGATAGAGAAACGAAAGATTCCGGGCATAGATGAAATCTCATCTTTCACGCCGTTGCCCTCAACTACGAAGTAAGGGTAAATGAAGTCGTCGACGCTGATTTTCACGTCGGCATATTGGTCGCGCACATCCTGCGACGTGCGGTAGGTTCTGAAACGTTTAAATTGTTGCATTTTTTTATGTTTTTTGTTGTCGATGCAAAGATATGAATAATAGGCGATGTGGCAAATACTTTTTTATCATCTTAGTCCACCTTGCACACCATCAGATACTCCTCGTCGTTTTCTGTAATGACCTCGAAGCCAAGTTGCTTGTACATTCTGTAGGCGTAATTTGTTTTCTGAACGGATAGCGATACCTGCGTATAGCCCTCGTCTTTAAGTAGTTGGAACATCTGCTGCATAAGGCGCGTGCCGATGCCTTGCTTGCGATATTGCGGATAGAGCGCGATGGCGAGCGACGGCGTTTGGTTGTCAATGTGTCCGTAGTCGTTCATTATGCGAACCCAAACTGCGCCGACAATCTTCCCGTCCGTTTCGGCAACCAGACAGAAGTCGCCTTTGTGTTTGCCGAAGTCTTCTACATATACTTGTAAATCAGGCTTTTTGATGATGTCTCTGGATGGCGGTTCAATGCCTTCGGGTATAAAAATCGCTTCGTAGAGAAAATCGTCGAGAAGCGGGATTTCGTTGTCTTTTATTTTTCTGATTCTGCAAGTCATAAGTTCTTCCAATCTTTTCTGTGTTATTGCACCGCGCGTCACAAGTTCCTTATTTTGTGGAAGATAGCCGTATATCTTGACGAAGTTGTCAATCGTGCTGGGCGATGTGAAAACGATGCGGTCGATGGTTGTGAGGTCTATTTTCCTGACATTTTTCGGCATCTGGTTTATGTAGGCGATGACCGTCGAAACCTCGTAGCCCAGATTCCGCAGACCTTCGGGTATGATGGGCAGCGCGATGTTTGAACGCGGAATCAGAACTTTTCTGCCACCGCCAAGTTGCTCGAACAGACGGATTACGCCGTAAGAATCGTCGACATCTGGCTGAATTATCTCGTCGATGCCGTGTTTCCTCAGGGCGGTCGCCGTTGTGCTGCCAATCGCCACAACCTTCACTCCGTCGGGAATGTGCGGCTCGTAGTCTGCTTCGAACCAGTATTTTACGGCATATCTGCTCGTAAACAGAATATAGTCGAACTTAGCTGCATCGGCCATAGCGCACCGCAGAGCCTCGCCATCGGCTGGCGGAACAATCTCGATGAGCGGAGTGTGAATGTACTCATCGTTGGGCGGCGTGAGGCCTGTAAACAGCGTTGTCATAGAATGTTGTCTTTTGCAAACATCTTTTTTAGCGCATCGTTGCCTTTTCGGGCGGTGATGGCGAGCCGTCCTTGCATAGGGTGTGTCTCGAACGGCAGAATCTCGGTTATTTCATCTTCCATACCGAGTCTTTTCAGGGCGCAGGTGGCAACAATGGCAGAATCAATCTTACCGCTCCGAACCTGAGCCACGCGCTCCTCTATGCAGCCGCGAATGCCTACGATTTTCAAGTCGGGGCGCAGCTTCTGAAGCTCTGCCTTGCGCAGCGGCGAACTTGTGCCCACGGTGCTTCCGGCAGGCAGACTGAGCAGCGGCGTGTGGTCGCGGCTCACCAGCGAGTCGGTCTTGTCGGTAGCTTCGTACAAGGCTATAACCTCCAATCCTTCAGGCTGTTGCTGCGGAAGGTCCTTTGCCGAATGGATGGCGATGTCGGCTTCGCCGTTGAGCAGAGCCTCGTCGAGTTCGCGTGTGAAGATGTCGTCGGGAGCCTCGCCGTTCAGAAGCGAAATCTTCTTGTGCTTGTCGCCGAACGATTTGCACAGAACCGTCTCGAACTGAATTTCAGGGAAACGCTTCTTTATCTCCTCAACCTGAATCTGCGACAGACGGCTGTCGCGCGCAATCACCTTTACCGTCTTGCAATGTTGCTTTCGGCGTTCCATAATCTCCTGAAGTTCATCTATTTCCTCTTCGATAAGTTGTTCAGCCTTCTTAACCTCGTCTTCTCTTACCGAGATGTTGCTCTGCACCTTTCGTTCAACGTTGTGAAGGTTGTAGAGCGTTACGTTGCTCATCTGACCGATGCGAGGGTCGATGTCGCGCGGAAAGGCGAGGTCGAACGCCACAATGTCGCGGTCAGCTGGCATCTCTTCCTTTCTTACAACCACGTCGGGAGCCGAAGTAGCGCAAATCAGAATGTCGGTAAATTTCAGAAATTCCTGCTTATTGCACAGCGAGCACGCCTTTATGTCGTACTGCTGGGCGATGTCAGCCGCCTTTTGCAGCGTTCGGTTTGCAAGCAAAATATGCTGTGCTCCCTTGTTTTTCAGGAACTTGATGATATCCTCGGTCAGTTTGTTTACGCCGATTATTGTTATCTGTGCGTTGCGGAAGTCGATGTTCTGCTGTTCTATAATCTCGATTGTGGCGAGGCTGTGGCTCACCGCTCCGTGCGAAATCTGAGTTTCTGTTCGCACGCGCTTGCCAATCTGGAGGGCGCACTCAAACAGCTTGTGCATTCCGGCAGGGAGTTTCTGCTCCTTGCGCGCCGTGAGATAAGCCTCCTTCACCTGTCCCTGAACGGCTCTTTCGCCCACGATGGCAGATTCGAGTCCGCACACAACGCGGAACAAGTGTCGTGCCACATCCTCGGGAATGTCGCCGTTGCCGTAGTACAGTTCTATTCGGTTGCAGGTCTGTAGAAAGACCGATGCTCCCTTGTCATCCTTGTTAATCTTTTTGAAATAGTCTTCGCGCTCGCCAAGCGTTGTGTTGTGGTGGCTGATTGACTCGTATTGTATCATTACCAGTTTGTTTCTTTTATCCAGTTTGTCAGGAATTTAGCGTTCTCGAAAGGCGTTTCTGCCAATACGCCGTGTCCAAGGTTTATAATCCAGTTTCGGTGCTCTGCAAAGAAAGGCTTGTACCTCTCCATAGTCGCCGCGATATCGTTTTTCGGTGCGAGCAGCAGGTGAGGGTCGATGTTGCCCTGCAGTCCCACCTCGGGATGAACAATCCGTCGCGCCTCGTCGAGCGGCATCTGCCAGTCTATGCTTACAAAGTTGCAGATGTCTGGCGTTATGCTTTTAAGCCCTATGCCGAGTCCTTTCGGGAAGAAGATTACGGGAATGCCCATTTCTCTGACCGCCATACTTATTCGTGAAACTGCAGGTAGGAAATATTCTACATAAATATCGGCAGGCAGAAGTCCGGCATGACTCTCGAAAATCTGAAAGGCATCCACTCCGTGCTCAACCTGCCTCTTGGCATATTCTATTGTGAGCGATGTCACGGCATCCGTAAGCCTCATCATCTCCTCGCGGTTGGCATAGAAGAAGTGCTTCACTCTTGGAAATGAAGCCTGAGTGCTTGCGCCCTGAAGCATGTAGCACATGGTTGTGAGCGGTGCTCCGCAGAAGCCGATGAGCGGTGTGTCGGGGTGCTGCTCCTTGAAGATGTCGATGGCGCGGTAGACGAAGTTTAGTTTATCTGGCTTAACATCAAGCAACTGCGATGGCTTGTCGGATGTGTACAGGGGCGATGAGAACACCGGACCTTTCTCTGTCCAGTCTATGTTCATGCCCATTGCCACAGGTATCGTAAGAATGTCGCTGAACAAGATGGCTGCGTCTACTCCGAGGTCGGCAACGGGCAGAAATGTTACCTTGGCTGCCAATTCGGGCGTAGACATCAGTTCGTAGAAGGAGTGCTCCGCGCGCATCTGCATGTAACTTGGCAGAACTCGTCCTGCCTGCCTCATGAGCCACACGGGCGGACGGCTGCACGCCTTTCCGTTCAGGGTATCGATAAAAATGTTAGTCATCTGATAGAATTTTGTTTGCCACGTCGGTTGCCTGTTTTATTCGATGCGCCATGCCTATTCCGTCGCGCAGGTTTCCGGCAATCGTCAGACCTTTGTATTGGTTCTGAACCTTTTCTATAGCCTCGAACCGTTCGCCCGATGTTATCTCGTACTGCGGAATGGCTCTCTTATGTCTGAAAATCCTGATGAAATCGGGTTTTGCCGATGACGGGAATTTCAGCATTGTGTGGAAATACTCCTCGACGAGAGCGGTTATTTGCTCGTCCGAATAGTCGAGCATCTCGGCGTGCTTCATTCCGCCGATAAAGTAGCTGAACAGCGCGCCGCCTTCGGGTGCTCTGCCTTTGAAGCAAGCCGACGGGAACAGGATTCCGAGAACCTTCTTGTTCTCGCGCGATGGAACGAGTCCGCCGAAAGCCTGGAACTTCTTTCCCTTGGTGTCTTTCACGCCCACGCTCACCTCGACGATAGGCGAGTAGTTGAGGTTGTTTAGTTTGCTCATTGTCTCGTCATCGACGAATGGCAGAAGTTCGGGCAGAGAGTATGCTCCGCAGGTTGTAACGACCTTGTTGCAGGTTATCTGCTGCTTATTTCCGTCGGCATCGCTAAATGAGATGTGCCAGCCGTCGCCCTCGGGCATCACTTTTATGTCCTTCAGTCCGAGCAGGATACGGTTGCCGAGATAGTTTGCCATGGCTTCGGTAATCTTTCCCAGACCGCCCACGGCAGAGAATACTTTCTTTGTTGCCAGTTTGTCGCGGTCGGTCTTAGGCTCGCGCGCCTTTGCTATTGCTCCGCGTACAAAACTGCCGTAGTTATGCTCAAGATTATATAGTTTCGGAAGGGCAAAGCGCGTTACGAGCGCATCGGGGTTGCCGGCGTAGACACCCGAGAGAAATGGGTCTACGGCATAGTTTACGAACGATTTGCCGAGTCTTCGTCTTGCCAGCGAGCCAACCGACTCGTCGGGATTTGTGCCCTTCTTTCGCCACGGCTCGCCAAGGATTCTTAGCTTGTCGGCGGTGGTGAAGAGTGGTGTAGTAATTGCGCTGAACAGTCCCGACGGAAGGGCGCGGAATTTAGATCCTTTCCATATCAGACGGCGTTTAGACGATGCCGGGGCTATCTCCAACTGGCATTTGCTGCCCGATGTCTCCTGAAGGTCGCGCATCAGTTCTGCCACTTCGGGCACCGATACAACGCCGGTGTTCGGTCCGCTCTCAAATACGAATCCGTTTTCAGCGTGTGTCTGAATCTGTCCGCCAGCCTTGTCCATGCGCTCAAGCACCGTCACCTCGCGGCCTTTGCGCGCAAGGGTGTAGGCTGTCGTTAGTCCTGTTAGTCCTGCTCCGATTACTACTATGTCGGTTGTCATGTCTTTTATATTGGTTTTGAGAATGTTTTGTCTGTGTTCTGCATCAGAGGGTCGAGCAGCGCCGCCACGTTGCGCACGAGCGGCGAACTCGCCTCCGTCATCTTTATCGTGTTTTCTTTTATGTTTATTATCCCGTCGTTCTGCATCTCCGCAAGGCGTTCTGTGTCGAAGTTCACCGCCTCTTTCTGTTCGGGGCTGAGAGTTACGGCATAGTTGCACATCAGGTTATCTATAGCCGTGCGTATCAACTGCTGTTGCGGTGTCAGAATGTAGCCCTTCTTTATTGGCAGAATGCCGTCGGAAATGCTCTGGATGTATTCGTCAATGTCTTTTGTATTCTGTGCGTATGCCATGGCAAGCTGACTGATGCCTGTAACTCCGAAGGCATACACCTGAGCCGTGGTGCGCAGCGTGCAGTAGCCCTGAAAGTTGCGGTGCAGCTGACCTTTGTTCAGCGCGGTGTACAGTTCGTCGTGCGGCTGTACGAAATGGTCCATTCCCACTCTCACATATCCGGCTTTTTGCAGAAGTTGTGCCGATGTCTCGAACATCGTCTCTTTTGTCTGAACCGATGGCAGACCGTGCTTCTCCAGAATGAGTTGCTGCTTCTTTAGCCATGGCACATGAGCATAACTGAATGTCACCAATCTGTCGGGTTGGAGGGCAATGGCGCGCTCTATTGTTTGTCCGAAACTTTCGACTGTCTGGTAGGGCAGTCCGTACAGAAAATCAAGGTTGATGTTGGCCTTGGCATCGCGCAGCAAAGCGAATATCTCTTCCATCGGTTCGAGCGACGGACGGCGGTTCACCGTCTTCAGAACCTTTTCGTCAAAGTCTTGCACGCCGATGCTGAACCGTGTGAATCCTGCATCAACCAAATTGCTCCAGTCGTTAAGCGTCAAGTATCCGGGGTGACATTCTATGGCAATTTCGGGCTTCTCTATTGTGCCGAACGTGCTTGTAAGGTGTTCGTTAAGTTCCTTTATCGCCTTTGCAGGCATTGCCGTCGGACTTCCGCCGCCGTAGTGAATCTGCGAGATGCGACGGTCTTTGTCGATATACGGCAACAGAAGGTCTATTTCCTTGTGAAGTGCGTCGATATATTTTTCAACCTTCGCTCCGTTGCCCATGGCATACGAGTTGCACGCGCAGTAGTGGCACATATGCTTGCAGAACGGCATGTGCAGATAGAACGACAGGTTGCGGTTTTCGTCTTTGTTCGAGAGTCTTACTGCATCGATATACTCAGCCTGTCCCAAAGAGCCGAAATAGTTTGCCGGCGGATAGCTTGTATATCGCGGTACTGGAATGTTGTATTTGTTGATTATATCTTGTCGCATCTTTTTTTCTAACCTCTTTTCGACTGCAAAATTACCATGTATTATTATACGAAACAATCCCTAATTATAAGGATAAAATGTTATATTATCTCCTCATAAATAGGGATATTTCTGGGTTTGAAACAAAAATTTAGGTCGCGAGATGCCTATTCGTTGACTTTATTCTTCAGTGTGTCGATGATTGAGTCCAATTCGGCGGCAAGATTAACGTAATCGTCAAACTTTAGCGGACAGGTGTTAAGTTGTTCCATCATTCCCGACGGAACGATGCCGAATGCCTTTTCTTCCAAGTCCTTGCCCTTCTGCGTAAGCGTCACGTTCGTCTGTCGGCGGTCAATGACGCTTCGCTTGCGCTCAATCAGTCCCATCTTCTCCATTCGTTGCAAAAGTGGTGTGATGGTGTTTGTCTCGAGCTGCAGTTTCATTGCAATCTCGTTTACGAACTGCGTTTCTTTCTCCCACAACACCATCATTACCAAGTATTGCGGATAGGTTATGCCCAGCTTGCTCAGTAGCGGCGTGTATGCCTGAATTATCAGGCGCGATGCCGTGTACAGTCTGAAGCAGAGCTGATTTTCGAGTTTTAGTTCATTGTGTGGCATATCTTAATTTGTTTTTACGGATTATGCAAGCATCGTCTCGATGTCGTTCTCCATTTTCTCCGGCTCTGTGGTAGGAGAGTAGCGCTTGATGGTGTTGCCATCTTTCGAGATTAGGAATTTAGTGAAATTCCACTTAATATCGCTGTCCTTTTCCACGCTGTTGCTTATGGTCTTGAAGAGAGCCTTTGCTGCCTTAGCCTTCAGACCGTTGTATGCTTCGGTAGGAGCTTGTTCTTTCAGATACTCAAAGATTGGGTCGGCAGAAGAGCCGTTCACGTCAATCTTCTTCATAATCTGGAAGCTTACGCCATAGTTTATTTGGCAGAACTCCTCAATCTGGCTGTCTGTGCCCGGGTCTTGTTCCTTGAACTGGTTGCATGGGAAGCCGATAACTACCAGCCCCTTGTCCTTGTACTTTTGGTTAAGTGCCTCAAGTCCTGCAAACTGCGGAGTGAATCCGCACTTGCTTGCTGTGTTTACAATTAGCAGAACCTTACCTTCGAACTGTGCAAAGTCAAGCTCTTTACCCTTGCTTGTCAGTGCCTTGAAATCATAAATTTTCTTCATAATCTTACATATATTCTATCGTTTACGATGCAAAACTACGAAAAATATCTTATATCGCAAACGATTTATTTGTTTTTTTACAGAGCCATGATACGAATATGCAGAAAAAGTAGGCATATTTGTCTTTTGGTATATATAAAATAGTGGGTAGGAAGAAGGTAGGAAGAAGGTAGGAAGAAGGTAGAAAGAGGGACGGAAGAGGGAAGATAGAGGGAAGGAAGAGGGAAGATAGAAGGAAGATGATGGGCAGAGGCTTTGAAGCAAGCCGGTAGTAAGGGGGTAGCAAGGGGATAGCAAGGGGATAGCAAGGGGGAAGGTACGGGTATGATAGGTAATTCATAATTCAAAATTCATAAATGGCAATTCGGGGAGAAACTTAGACAACTGGGTCTGCAAAACTTTGTTTTCGATTTACATGAACTGCTTCTATTGCTACCTCAAACCCCATTTTCTCAATTATGAAGTCTGGTGCATCATAATCATAATTGAAATGGAAGTTTTCCTCTCTAAAATAACACCATAGATACAATTCCCATATTCGAGCATCAAAGCCATTTTTAGATTGAAACTGATTGACAAAATTTCCATCCCTATCTTCAAAGTGGTAGGACAATTCCTCAATGACAGATTTAGCAGCACAAAAGAATCCGTTCTTATCCAAGAGTAATTCAAAGAACGGATGTCGTTGCTCAGACTTAGTAATAGGTGTGAAAAAATCGTTCGCAGGTTGTTCCCTTCTTAAGGCTTCCTCGTTTTTCGTATATGTATCCATTAGTTTTTCAAGCCCTAATCTTGCTTCTTCTATTGAACAATAATCCAATTTCATTGATACTAAACAATACTTGTTCCTCGAATCTCTATCGAAAAGCATCGCATGAAATGTATCGTCTTCTTTGTCAAGAGAAACAAAGCCTATCAATGCATTATCGTCTGAGCAATAGTACTCTAACTCCTTGTTTACAAGTTTTACAAAAGGATCTCTAGTGAAAAGTAGCAACAGGTTCGCCTTGTTCGAATTCAATGTTTTCATATTCAAGCCTTATTAAGTAGTTTGTCGTTAAGGTTGATAATAGAGTATTGTTCAGCAGCAATACCTTCATTTCGCATAAACGCATCTATTGAGTCTTTGTTCTCACCATTAAAGTCATTCACTTCAATTCGAACATTTTTTTTATCTACTATCGAGAGTATCTTCCTAAAATAAGGAAGGTCGACTTCTCCAAATGAGTGCCCATAGAAATACAAAAACGTAACGTCTTTGAGTGAAACAAACCACTCTTCATGTTTCTTTATTATCTCATCAACTTTCTTGCGTTGACTATATACACCACTAATTGCCGCACCTTTGGCTCTTTGGGTAACGTAATCATCCCCTTCTTCATCAACGGGGTAGTATTCTTCAAGCATTTCTTCAATTACATCTTCTGATACGCCATGACCTAATACTAATTCGTCGTCTGTTCCTGCCTTTCCGTGAATATGAAGAATTTTCTTTTCATCTATGTTGTAAAGATCTTCTAACGTTGAGGTATAATTGAATGTGAGGAATGCAACATCATCGTTTATTAACTCTATTTTTTTGCTCTCGTCGCCCATTTCCAACTCATCTACCCATTGATGAAAGGCTTCTCGAATTTCACCGTATGCTTCAGATAGTCTGTTTTCAACTGCATATTCTGCAGCATACCAATCTCTATCACGAAAATCATCACTTCCAAAATCTGGATAATTCTCTTGAACCTCGTTTTGTACTATCTCTGATGTAACAGCAGTGGCAAGGCTACTTTCAAAATTTCGCCACCAGTCATCATCACAGTAACCGAATAGATCATCAATTGTATAGAGGATGGATGGTTCCTTTTCTTCAAGCCAATCTCTAAACTGAGTATAGCTTGTTTTCATCCCATGATGGCGGTCAAAACCATTGCCAATAATATAAAGATGTTTCATACTTATATTGTTTTTGTTGGTAATATTTATGGTCGCATATATTGTCATTATGTTTTAATCGTCTCTTATGGCTCTGTAATCTTTTGTTGCTAAACAATAGATTACTTCCTATTCATCACACTTTCAGCCAACAGATACACTCGTGTACCGAGTGTCTGCGGCCAACGGTCAGCAGGATTCTTGTCCAATACCTTTGCTCGTGCAATTGCCTTCTCGACATGAGCTATCAGCATTTGAGCATCGTATGCAGCTTCATGGTAAGAACCCATTTCTTGACGCAATCGTATCTTTAGATATGGGTCTGTCCTCCTCGAATTTCGACGGTTTTCCAGCCATTGCTGCTGTTCTTCAGGTGTCAGCAATGTAACATCCACCAGATGTAATAGCAACCAGAGTTCGATACACGGATTACTCAATGCCATGTGCATATAGTCATCCTGTGCACATTCCGTAGCAACACGAGACAGCATAGCCTCTGTCCAGCGGTCTTTATCAACGACAAGCCAAAGTTCATCGTCCGCTTCCAATGCATACTGTTCTTTGTAGTCGTTCAGTTGCTTCAACACGTGTTCTGGACTGGAGTTGTTTTGCTCGGCTTCACTTCGTTCCAAGATATGCACATGCACACGGGGATTGGTATATTCTTTGGCCAATGCCTTGAAATATATCCGTTCCGTGTCCTTGCCCTCAGAGGCTATGACTATTAGACGAGCGTCACGGAATGCCTCTTGACGCTCTCGCATCAAACTATTCCTGCTTCGCATCGTCCCAATGAATATTATTCAGTTCACCAAAGAATGGAATCGCTCCGTATCGGCCATTCAGATAACCCTTCTGCACATTTTCCCTCGGCTTGTACTCGCAAAGTGAAGACAAATGGCTTTCACCCTTCTTGTCTTTCTCTACAAACCATACTTCATCCTGACGGATAGGTGCAGAGGAAAGCAGATTGGACTCGTGTGTGGTGCATATCAACTGCATTTGCGAGTCGCTTCTGAGCAGGCTGTTATACATCTCCAACAGTTTCAATGTCAGCATCGGATGCAGACTCCTATCGACCTCGTCAATCAAATAGACGGCATCATTGGCACGCATATCAATGAGCATAGGAATGAAATCGAACAAACGAGACGTTCCGTCAGACTCCTCAAACATTTCAAATATATAGTCTGAGTTGTTACCTTCTGTCTTGTGGATAGTTTTCAACTCGTACCACTTTAGGTTCTTCGACTCGTCTTTCTCAGCAAAGATGAAGCGGCTCTCATTGTGAATCACTACACCAGTCTTTTCATCTTTGCCGTCAAGGCTTTCCTCAATCTTCTGTCGGATTTCATCGGGAATGCCCAACTCTTCGGATTTCGACTCAATGCGACGAAGGTCGGATATGCCTGTGCCAAAGTAGCTGAGCAAATCACGCATCACGTTCTTGAACTGGGAGTCATTCACTACTCGGAACGGAAAATCCGTCCTATGCGTATCGGGGAAGATGATATTCAAATTCTCAAACCACTTTCGCGCCGACTTGATGGCATCGATTCCCTTTCCGTTACGCTTGATATACTCACTCAGGAAAGTGCCTTTCGTTGGTGTGCCATCAATCAAGAACTTCAAGAACTGTCCGTCTTCGCCCTTCATAAACTGTGGTGCAATGGTATTCTCCCAAACGTCACCATTACGCTTGCGCTCGAATATCAAAGCATCAGTACGACTGCCAGTCTTATACAGCCATTCTTCCAACAAGCCGCCCTTCGAGAAAGCGATGCCGTACGCAAAGAATTGGCCGTCCACCTTGAACTCCAATTCAATGCTCGAACGTTCTTGTGGAGTGTCTGTCATCTTGAAGTAATTGTACTTACGATTACTCCAACCATCAAGTGCAAAGTCCTTGATGATAGCCAAGCACTTTATGATGTTTGACTTACCCGAAGCATTGGCACCATAAATCAAGCCCATGCGTAGCACGGATATATCATCCCGTTTCTCCGCACGTGATACTTGTAACGGCAATTGGTCACTCTTGCTGGCTGTAAACAAGATGCGCGTCTCCTCGTTGAACGAGTATATATTTTCGAATTTGGCTGATACTAACATGATGATGTCTGTATTTCGTAATATTTCAGTTGCAAATATAATAAATATGTTCTGCTTCTGTCAAATTCTCACATTAAATATTTACAAATGCGACATCATTTATTCTTTTGGTAGTTTTTTGTCAGTTACATTTGAACTGCGGGTAATTGTCGTTGATGGCGTTTTATCCCGCAGGTCGGGTTACTAAGCGGAGACGCCTTCAGCGTCTGTAATGAGGATAATGCACAGATAATAAGCTCTGTGATGTCTTACAGAAACAACAAACTTTGCATTGCATAGGTAAAAATGAATAATTTATCCCGAATTCGTGTATCAATGGGTTATACGTCGCAAAGGTAGTAGATGTATTGTTTTTAATACCGAACTCGCATAATCTTTGCCATTTGTGCTTGCGTTCGATGTAAAAAAAAATGTTAAATTTGCCGAAAATCTTGTTATTATGCTGAAGGAACAGACAACAACGTACGCTTATAAACTAAAATATCTTGAAAATCCGACGTTCGACAGAATTCGTGCTTCTGCCAATACTTTTATCAACGAATTGCCAAGTGAGTTGAGAGACGAACTCTACGACAGTCTTAACCGTGGAACAGACCTCCTCGATTCTGAGCCGTCAATGCTTGTTTATTTGTTCTCGTTCGGGAAAATGCACCAAGCAAAGCTGAATTATGCTTTCAGTAAAATCCCCGATGGATTTATGGAGCAGTCAGAAATAAACATCATCGACTATGGTTGCGGACAAGCCATTGGTACAATGTGTTATGCCGATTATCTGAAAGCATGCGGCAATAAACAGAAAATCAAGAGTATAACTCTTATAGAACCGTCTGAAATCTGTTTGAAGCGTGCTGCGCTACATGCGTCTGTGTTCTTCCCTGATGCTGAGATTACAACAATTAACAAGAAATTCGACGAACTTGACGGCAACGATATTTCTACCAGCGAGGATACTCCAACCTTGCACATTCTGTCTAATGTGCTGGATTTGGATTTCGATTTGCAGAAGTTCTCGGAGTTGATAAAGAGCAAATTGGTTGGTTATAACCAGTTCGTATGTGTTGACCCGTATTTCGGCTATAGCGACAAAGACCAAAGAATGAATAAGTTTGCCAACCTTATTGGCGGAAACGTATCATTCTCAAAGATTTTGGAAAAAGGCGAACTTAATCCCGATAAAAACTGGACTTGCCAGACTGTTATTCTCTCTGTTGGCGAGTTGGAGGAAGAATTGTCTACTAAAGTAACGGATGAGGAAATACAAAATGGCATAACCGATGAATATGGAGTTGTATATAGCAGAGATGGTAAAAGATTGCTTAAATGTGAAAATTGGTATTTATGGAACTATGAAATAAAGAAAGGGACAAAGGTTATTTGCGATTCTGCTTTTGAAAGGTGTAAAAAATCATTGGAATCAATAACCATTCCTTCTTCCGTTACGAGTATAGGATATAGAGTTTTTTCTCGTTGTAAGTTATTGCGTGAAATAAAAATAGTAGACAATCCTTTGTTTGTGGTTGATAGTGATATGTTAATAGACCAGAAGAATATGGAACTATTGGCGTATTTTGGTACAAAAAATGATGTCACCATTCCTTCTTCCGTTACGAGCATAGGGGATCGTGCTTTTTATGCTTGTAGTTCATTGAAATCAATAGTAATCCCTTCTTCCGTTACGAGTATAGGGGAATGTGCTTTTGAGCATTGCGATTCGTTGAAATCAATAGTAATTCCTTCTTCCGTTACGAGCATAGGAGATCGTGCTTTTTGTGCTTGTTTTTCATTGGAATCCATCAGTATTCCTTCTTCTGTTACGAGTTTAGGAAATAATGCTTTTGGGTATTGTATTTCATTGAAATCCATCACCATTCCTTCATCTGTTACGAGCATAGGGGAATGTGCTTTTGAGCATTGCGATTCGTTGAAATCAATAGTAATTCCTTCTTCCGTTACGAGCATTGGAGATAGTGCATTTTATTATTGCAGTTCGTTGGAGTCCATCGTGCTTTCTTCTTCCGTTACGAGTATAGGAAATAATGCTTTTAGGTTTTGTAGTTCATTGGAGTCCATCGTGCTTCCTTCTTCCGTTACGAGCATAGGGGAATGTGCTTTTGAGCATTGCAGTTCGTTGGAGTCCATCGTGCTTTCTTCTTCCGTTACGAGTATAGGAAATAATGCTTTTAGGTTTTGTAGTTCATTGGAGTCCATCGTGCTTCCTTCTTCCGTTACGAGCATAGGGGATCGTGCTTTTTCTGGTTGTAAGTTATTGCGTGAAATAAAAATAATAGACAATCCTTTTTTTGTTGTTGAAAATGATATGTTGATAGACTTTATGAATGCAAAATTGTTGGCATATTTTGGTACAAAAAGTCATGCCACTATCCCTTCTTCCGTTACGAGCATAGGAAAAAGTGCTTTTTCTGGTTGTAGTTCGTTGGAATCCATCATCATTCCTTCTTCCGTTACGAGCATAGGGGATTGTGCTTTTTGGGGTTGTAGTTCATTGGAATCCATCACCATTCCTTCTTCCGTTACGAGTATAGGAAAAAGTGCTTTTGAGGGGTGTAATTCATTGAAATCAATATCTATTCCTTCTTCCGTTACGGGCATAGGAGGACATGCTTTTGAGTGCTGTAGTTCATTGGAAACAGTCACTATCCCTTCTTCGGTTACAAGTATAGGGTGGTCTGCATTTTCTGGTTGCAGTTCATTGAAATCAATAATCATTCCAGAGAATAGCGTTGAACAATTTAAAAAAATGCTACCAAATAGCTTGTGGGATAAACTTTATTATCTTAAAAAAGCTGTTGATATTGAGGAATCTGATTCCTCTGATTTACCTTAGTTTTTTGGTTCTGTATCTGCTTAGAAATCAATCCCATTTTAGAATTGGCAGTTTGTTAGATTTACTTGTAATAGGTAAAACTCAAAATAAAAGAGGTTGTTTGTTTAGAGTTCTCTTGCAAACAACCTCTTTTGTCTTATTTCCCCGTTATATTCTCAGATAAGGCATTTTCCTTATGGTTTTTCCAGTTGCGCACGGCGGCTTCCTTGCTTGTGTTGGCATAGCAATATTCGCATAGGTGCGGACATGTATTGTATTCGCCAATGTCCTTGCTAACCATGCAGCCGCAGGCAATGCGCTGCCCTTTGTCGGCATTGTTCTTCTTTTTTATGGCATATTGGTGTGCGTTCAGCATAATGGCATCGGCAGGTATCGGCTCTGCTCCAAATAGTGAATTCTCGATATTGTGAATCTCTACGCCCAGAAAATCCATCAGTTTCTTGTCCTTGTAGGCAAAGCGTATCATCAGCGTGTCGTCAACGCAATGGTTATGCTCTATGCCATCGAGGTTGGCAGCCTCGCCGCATGTTGCCAAGACGTAGTTCCAGCCTTTGGTTTTGTTTAGTTCAACCAATCGTCTGGCAAACTCGGTCATCTGTTCGCTTGTCCAATCAGAATAGTTTATTTTATTCTTTTCTAAGTTCGATTTTACTTTCTTGTATGTAATGATGTCGGCAAAACTGAATACAAGTTTTTCAGTGTAGCCAACCAATTGATTGCCAATATTTTCGATTTTTCGCAAAAGGTCGTCGATAGAAATCTTGTCGGTAAGGATAAGAGGGTCGAAACGCCACACCACGCGACCTTTTCCAAGTCTTTCTACCAGCGTCTTGAATGTCTCGATACGTTCCTCAACGCTCGGCACGCCACGCTCCAGTCCCTCGGCAACATAGTCGTTAAGAGTGTACTGGATGTAACAGTTTATATCTTGCTCTTTCAGATAATCGAGATGCTGCAACAGCGGTTTCGGGTACTTAGACCAAAACACAATAAATCGGGTATCCTTGTAAGCCACATAACTGTTCACGCCATTAAACGGGTTTCGCCATGCCGAATAGCCAATCTTCAGACGGTGGAAGAACCAGTCGGCATAGAATGCCGGGATGTCCGTGCTTCGGCTTGCCGAAACAATAACCGGAAACTGTGCGTCGACCGTTTCGCCATTTTCTCGCTGTATCTTGTCTTTTTTCCACTGAGCCATAATTGCTTGCCTTTTTATGAGGAATGAATCTTTGAGTTACAAAGATATAAAAACTATTACATTCTGCGGTTTTTTCTTAGTAGTAAAAAACAGCGGACGAATCATCATCCTTGATTCGCCCGCAATTCTTTAGTTATTCTGTATAATCTCAGTCAGTTTCCACATATCATCGATAACGAAATTTGTGCCTGAGTCTTCGAGTTGCCTTCGGGATGCGTTGCCGTATGTTACTCCGCAGGTGCGAGTGCCGGCGTTCCTGCCCATCATTATATCGAACGGCATGTCGCCAACCACAAGAGCCTCGTCGGCAGAGTAGTGCAGCGCGCCGAGCGTTTTCAGAACCGGTTCGGCATCGGGCTTCGGCTTTGTAACATCTTCAGCCCCAAGAATATAGGCTATGTCGCCTATTATGCCCAAGCCCGAAAGAAAATCGCGTATAGACTTTGACGAGCGCGATGAGGCTATCGATATGACTATACCGTTGTCCTTCAGCCATTTCAGCGTCTCGCGCACGTTGGGAAAGAGCGTTGGCTGAAGCCTCTCTTTGTTTGCCTCGAATATCACGTGGTAGGTGTCGGCGCATTTCGTTGCCTCGGCATCCGAAAGGTCGGGGTAGATGTGCATGAAGCAGTTCTTCAGCGGCAGCCCGATGGTTGAGGCGCACACATCCTCGCTTGCCACGGGCAGACGGCATGCTTTCTGGGTTTGCTGCATGGTTGTGACGATGCAGCGGCGCGTGTCGCACAGAGTGCCGTCGAAATCGAAAATTACGAGTCTTGTCTTCATCTCTGTCATTTTAAGCGAGTTTCTGCAATTGGTAAATCTCCAGACCGTAGTGCTTCAGGGCCACTATTGCGTACGACAGAATCTCGTCCTTGTTGCGCTCATAGTTCTCCCATTTCTTGTCCTTCAGGAAGAAATAGAGTTGTATTGTCAGACCCATGCCCTGTGTTGGCGATGGAATCTGCCTTACCATGTGGTTGTATTGCGTGTTTATGCGCTCGTCGCTTTGCAGATATTTCAGCATGGCGCGCTGATATACAGTCAGATTTACAATCGGCTTCTGCATCTCGCTCTCGCTTATGAGGTTGTTTGCCAGATATTCAGCCTTCTGCTCGTCGGATACCAGAGCCATGCTGTTCATGTCGATGGTCAGGGTAGGAGTAGCCAGACGGCCTGCGCTGTTCTGCATTCCGCGCCAGTTGCGGAAACTGTCGTTCATCAGCGTGAAAGGCGAGATTGTTGTAATGGTGTTGTCCCAGTTCTTCACCTTAACGGTTGTGATGTTCACATCCTGAACAATACCGTTTGCGCCGTTCTTGTCCATCTGAATCCAGTCGCCCTTGCGCAGCATGTCGTTGGCTGTAAGCTGAATGCCCGACACGAATCCCACGATTGTATCCTTGAATACCAGCATCAGGATTGTTGCAGCAGCACCCAGTCCGGCTATGAGCGATAGCGGAGAGCGGTTTATGATTATGCTCACGATGATTATTGCGCCTATGAAGTAAGCCACGAGCTTGAACAACTGGAATACGCTCGACATGGAGCGGTCTTTGTACTTGTTGTGCTCCTCGGTGGCATCCTTCACGCCGTCGAGGAAGGTTGAGAAGATGCTCAGAAGCGAGATGACGATGTAAATCTTGCTCGCCTTCATACAGAATATCAGCAGGATATCCTCGCCGTAGAGCACGAGCGGCAGCATGGCGTAGATTACGAGCGAAGGCATTGTGCGGCTTACGCTCTGCTGCATCTTGTCGCTAAAGATGTAGTCGTCCCACTTAGCCTTTGTCTTAGCCACGATTTTCAGAGTGATAGGAGATATTATCTTTCTGAATATCAGCTGAGTGATGTATGCCAATGCAAACATCACGGCAACCATGATGATGCGCTGCGTTGTGCTTGCGTTCTCTCCGTCGAGCCCCATCATCTTGAACAGCTCGCTGGTGTATGTGTATGCCGATTTAGCTATTGTTTCGCGCATATAAGAATTGATTTTTAGGGTTTAAAAAAGGGCAACCGTTTTTCAAGGCTGCCCGTATGTTCTGTTTTTTTTCTGACTATTCAGGATTATACCAAGTGTCTGATAAGTTCCTCTCTGTCGCCCGGAAGATAGTCGATGACAGGAATCTCAATCATAGTGTAGCAACCCGGCTTCTGCTTCATAGATGCGCGAGCAACATTTACAAGAACCTGAGCAGTAAGCGCAGGGTTGTTAATCTTCATGTTGTACTCGAACAACTGGTTGTGAGTCTTGCCTGAAACACCCTTGCGTACAAGGTTCACACCATGACCAACATCGTTCAGGTCCTTAACGCACTTAACCTGATTAACGTGAGTCTCGTCGTTTACAAAGTAAGGGTCAGCCTTGATAGCAGCCTCAACCTTGTTGAAGTCTGCGCCGTCCTCAAGTTCAACGTAAACCATGCGGCGGTGAATGCCTGTGCCGAGTGGGATAGTTACAGAAAGAGCATCTCTAACGCCCTCGATAGCGCGAACAGCTACAGAGTGACCCATGCTTCGGCCCGGACCGAAGTTAGTGTAACTTACGCCCTTTGGTGCAAGGCTCTCCATCAGAGTACGAACAACTGAGTCTGAACCCGGATCCCATCCTGCTGAGATGATAGAAACGGCATTGCCGTCCTTTGCTGCCTTGTCGAGTGAACGGCGAAGGTCTACAATCTGTGTGTGTATATCGAAACTGTCAACTGTGTTGATACCCATTGCCAAAAATTCCTTAGCATATTTCTCAACGCTACGGGTTGGAGTGGCAAGAATGGCAACATCAACTTTGCCAAGTTCTTTGATGTCCTTAACAACGGCATAGTCGGCAAGCTCCTTAGGCTTGTTCTCTGCACCGTTACGGCGCACTACACCTGCAATTTCAAAATCCTCACTCTCCTGAAGTGCCTCAAGAGTGTACTTTCCAATATTGCCATAACCAACGATGGCTGCTCTTATTTTTGTCATAATTTATAGTGTTGTATAAAAAATTGCAGCGCAAAAGTATGAATTTTATTTTAAACTATTTGATATTTTCGTCAAATATTTTTAATTTTGCAATCTCAAAAATGCAAAAATGTTTAAAACCAACAAATACGTAATTCTAACTATAATCAGTACGCTCTGTCTGTCGGCTTTCGCGAGCAACGACGGCTTGAAAAAAGACAGGGTGATAAAAAAAAGCAAAACGACCTACAGGCACGAAAGGGGACTCGACCAGACTGAGCCAGACCCGATGCCAAAGGAAACAAGCTGCGAAAGGTTTCAGAGACAGGTCGATGAGGCGTTTCTCGGACGCGACTGGGAAGAAAGATACAGATGCGGCATTGACGTGAGCCACTATCAGGGAAAGATAAACTGGGACGACCTCGTTGAGGACAAGCGGGTCGGCTTCGTCTACCTGAAGGCAACGGAGGGCGCAACGCTGGTAGACAACACATACGATTTCAACTTCACCGAGGCAAAGCGCGTGGGACTGAAGGTTGGTAGCTATCATTTCTACAGCACCACTATTCCTATCTCTCAGCAGATAGAGAACTTCTCGGCTGCCCTGAAGCAATACGACCAAGACCTTGTGCCTATTGTCGATGTTGAGGTAAGGGGAAAGAAAAGCCACGATACGTTCTGCGCCGAACTCGATTCGTTCCTCGTGATGGTTACGAAGGCTTGTGGAACAAAGCCGATGATTTACACGTCGAGCAATTTCTACAATAAGTATATGGCTGGCCGCTTCGACGATTACAAGCTCTTCATCGCAAGGTATCATCTCGAGGCTCCTACGCTGATAGACGACCGCCAGTACGTTTTGTGGCAGTACACCTCGAAAGGAAGGGTGAAGGGCATTGCCGGTGCAGTTGACATGAACAGAATCCCCGACGAGTTTACGTTCAACGAACTTCTGTTCTGTTCGGATTTGTAAAGTTGGCATAGAAAAAGATATAATAGAAACAGAGAATCGGTCTGCCGCTGGCGCTTTCGGGCGCGAGAGGAAAGTCCGGGCAACACAGGGCATCCTGCTTCTTAATGTGGAAGTTATCCGTGAGGGTAAAGTAGCGCAGAAGAAAATAACCGCCACGCCTGAGGTGTGGTAAGGGTGAGAAGGTGGGGCAAGAGCCCACCAGACAGGTGGCGACACCTTGTGCTGTGCGCCTCAGGAGTTGCAAGTTCATGTATACCAGAGTTTGAGGGCGGCCCGTCTAATCTGGAGGGTAGAATGCTAGAGGGCGGTGGCGACACCGTCAGTGGATAAATGGCAGACGGTCTGCAAAGACTACAGAACCCGGCTTATAGATTCTCTGTTTCTTTTTTTTATTTTTATCTACTATGAATATACGAGAGAGAATAAACAGAATTACCATTTTCCTGACTGATGAGATTTGGAGAACAACCGATGATGAATTGGGACGTTTGCAAAGAATGTGGTACGACATCCTGAAGGTGATGGTTCTTACAATACGCCGCTTCTCGCGCGATAACGTAACAAGCAAGGCTTCGGCCCTGACTTACAGCACCATCATGGCTGTCGTTCCGGTGTTTGCCGTTGTCTTTGCCATCGGACGCGGTTTCGGCTACAACAAGATGCTCGAAATGCAGATTCGCAAGTATTTCGGAAATTCCGACAGTACCATCGATATCCTCATCGACTTTGTAAACTCGTATCTCGAACATACGCGCAACGGTATGTTCCTCGGCTTCGGTATCATTCTGCTGCTATGGACGGTACTTAACCTTACCAACAACATAGAGCACATGTTCAACAATATATGGCAGGTAAACAAGGAACGAAGCATGTTCCGCACGTTTACCGATTATTGTTCGCTGCTCTTGCTCATGCCGTTGCTGGTAATCGTCATGGGCGGTCTGTCTATCTTCGCCACCACGGTTATGAAGACTCTTCCCGATTTTCTTTTGCTCGGTCCGGTGTTGCGCTTCACGTTCGAGGCTATGCCGTTCCTGCTTTCGGGCACAATCGTTTCGGTTCTCTATATGTTCATGCCAAACACCAAGGTTAAGTTGCGCTACGCCGTAATTCCGGGATTCTTGGCAGGGGCAGGCTTGCAGATTCTTCAGTATATCTATATCGACTCGCAGATTTGGGTGAGCAGCTATAATGCCATCTACGGAAGTTTCGCCGCCATTCCGCTGTTTATGCTCATGGCGCAGTTCTCGTGGACAATCTGTCTTTTCGGCGCAGAGATGAACTATGCGGCGCAGAATCTTCAGTATTATAATTTTGAGAACGAGACGGTTCACATCAGCCGCCGATACCGCGATTTCCTTACGCTCATCATCGCATCGCTTATATGCAAGAGGTTCGAGGAGGGTGGAAAGCCTTACTCTTCGGTAGATTTGGCTTCGGAACACAAGATACCAATCCGCCTTGTGAACGAGATTCTGTACATGCTTGTCGACATCGGCGTGCTGGTTGAGAATAGCGGCGACGAGAAAGCTGAGACTCCGACGTATATGCCTGCCGTTAGTGTGAACAGGCTGAGCGTGGAGAGTCTTTTTAACAAGATAGACATGAACGGAAGTGAAAATTTTAAGATTGACGTGAAAAATTTTCAGAAATATTGGCTCTTGGTTAATGACGTAAGAACCAAGATGTTAGCAGATAAGGGCGGTTGTCTTTTGAAGGATTTGTAATGTTAACGAATGTTAAAAACGGAAATGTGATGTCACAAAACCATGCTTTCGTTTGTCATCACTTTAGAAAATGAAAAAAATAATTTTTAACAAAGAGAAATACTTTAACTTAAACTATGTTGGATTATGAGACAGACAACTAAAAAACTTCTGGGTGTGGTTGCAATCTCAATGGTGACATCAGGTCTGACCGCAGTAACAACCTATTCTATTTCCAAGCGTCAGCTGGAAGGCGAGAGTCGTTCATTTGAAACACTTTTCAAGCAAAATACATCACAGCCTGCCGTCCGCACATCGGGTGCAGGTGTTCAGCCTGTTGACTTCACTCAGGCTGCTGAGAGTTCGCTTCACGCCGTGGTACACATCAAGTGTACGCAGAACAGTAAGGTGCAGACGATGAGTCAGGGCGACATGCCCGACATCTTTGAGTACTTCTTCGGCCCTCAGGGCGGCAACAGAGGTCGCCAGCAGATGCAGAGCCAGCCTCGCGTAGGCTACGGTTCGGGAGTGATTCTTTCGAAAGACGGATACATCGTTACAAACAACCACGTTGTAGAGGGAGCAGACGAAATCGACGTTACTCTTAACGACAACCGCGAGTTCAAGGCTCGCCTGATTGGTACGGATGCTTCTACCGACCTTGCTCTTCTGAAGATTCAGGGCGACAACTTCCCAACTATTCCGGTTGGCGACAGCGATGCGCTGAAGGTGGGCGAGTGGGTTCTCGCAGTTGGTAATCCGTTCAACCTCAACTCAACAGTAACTGCCGGAATCGTAAGTGCAAAGGCTCGTTCGCTCGGTGTTTACAACACAGGCAAGAACAACGGAATCGAGTCGTTCATCCAGACCGATGCGGCAATCAACCCGGGCAACTCGGGCGGTGCGCTGGTTAATGTAAAGGGCGAACTCGTTGGTATCAACGCCGTTCTTTCTTCTCCGACAGGCTCTTTTGCCGGCTACGGATTTGCTATTCCGACAACAATCATGAAGAAGGTCGTTTCAGACCTTAAGGAATTCGGAACTGTTCAGCGTGCGCTTCTCGGCGTTGTTGGCGGTGATGTTGCAAACTTCCTTCAGGACGAGAAACTGAAAGAGAAGGTTAAGGATTCGGGCTGCAACGACGGTGTTTATGTAAATGAAGTTCCTGAGACTGGCGCGGCTCACAGCGCAGGCATCAAGGCTGGCGATATCATCGTGGCTGCCGACGGCAGAAAGATTAAGAGCATGGCTGAACTTCAGGAGACAATCGCTAAGCACAAGCCGGGCGACAAACTGACAGTAAAGGTTATTCGCGACAAGAAGCCGAAGGAGTTTACCGTAACTCTGAAGAACTCTCAGGGCAACACCAAGGTTATGAAGAATGTTGATATGGACCTTCTCGGCGCAGCATTCCGTCCTTTGAGTTCAGACCTCAAAAAGCAGCTTAACCTTAGCGGAGGCTTGCAGGTATCTGGCGTAACTGGCGGCAAGATGAAGGAAGCCGGCATCACAAAGGGCTTCATCATCCTCAAGGTTAACGGTCAGGCAGTAAACTCAAACGAGGATATGGAGAATGCCTTCAAGAGCGCAAGCCGCTCGGCCGATCAGGTGATGTTCATCTCGGGCATCTACCCAAGCGGAAAGAAGGGCAACTATGCCGTAGACTTGTCTGAAGAGTAATTGGTAAACTGATTGGATATTTAATAAATTGTGCTGGCTCCGTGCTTCTCTCTGAACAAAGATTGGTACGGAGCCTTTCTTTTGGACACAGACGGACTTCCACTCCGAATGTGCCGTAAACTGCCCGATTGCAGAATTTTTAAGTTTTTTTGTGAACATTTATTTGGGCAGAACGTTACAATTTGCTAATTTTGCATTCTGATAATTTAAATTTTATATGAGAATAAACAGATTCGCTTTCCTGCTCGTACTTTTGGTTGCAGCCGTAAACGTATTTGCCGGAAATGCAGAAGAAAAAAAGAAAGGCAAAACAAAGCCGGTATATGGCTTCGGCTACAGTTTTTCGATAACAGACTCTACTGTCTACTTCACCGAAATCTTGGAACTTCCTGAGGCAAAGCTACAGAAAAAGACCAAGTTTCTCGAAAACAGACAGATGTACAGCGACCAGTTGAAGAGATACCTTGAAAAGGGCGAACCTGCGGCTCCCGACCGCACATGCACGGTATTCTTCTCGAAGAACCACGCAACGCTGAAGAGCATCTATCTTCGCATCAGACGAAGAAACCAACTCGACAAGGAAATAAAGACGGTTAAGGAACTTACTCCCGAACAGTTCGTTTTTAATGCAGTGAAGACTGAAGATGAATAATCATACAAAATCTGTGTACAGAGCAACAAGATACATGCTGACATTAGTGTTTGCATGTATCTTGTTTGCGTCTTGTAAGAAACATGAGGTGGATGCTTATGCCGAGGTAGATAACGTTGTGCTTGTCTACATGGCTGCCGAAAACAGCCTGTGCAGCTATGCCGATGGCGATATCTACGAGATGTGCGTGGGCGCAAGGAAGATGAGCAAGCGCGACCGCGTTATTGTGTATGTAGATGACATCAATAGTCCGCGAATCTACGAGCTGCGCGATACTACTCAGTACAAATATCTTACTCCAGTAAAGACTTACAGCACAGATTGGATGTCTACATCAGCCGAGGCTTTGAGCAATGTCATGACTTTTGTTCACAGTAACTACAAGGCTGATAACTACGGAATAGTGTTCTGGTCGCATGCCGACGGCTGGCTTCCTGAAATTACAGCCATGTCAAAAACGCGTTCGTTTGGCATCGACAATGGCAGAAACGACAGGTCTAATGGCAGAAGTACCGAAAATTCGCAGATGAGTATCGAGACGATGGCGTCTGTCTTGCAGTCATTCCCTAAAAACAAGTTCATAATGTTCGATGCCTGCCTGATGCAGTGCATAGAGTGCGATTATGCTTTGCGTAAGTGCGCAGATTACATAATTGCCTGTCCCGGTGAGATTCCGGGTACTGGTGCGCCTTATCACAAGATTATTCCTGTAATATTTTCTACTTCGTTCAGTTCGGCAGATATTGCAAAAGCATATAATAACTATTACGATTACGAGGTTGAGGAATATTATCGCGATGGCGTTATACTTTCGGTTGTAGATTGTTCTCAGCTTGAAAATCTGGCATCTGCAACGGCTGTGGTCATATCGCAGTTTGGCAAGAATGACATCAGCGGTGTTGCTGATTATTACAATTTCCAGAATGAGTCTGCAACAAATCCGCGATTCTACGATTTTAGGGAGATAATACGTTCGTGGTGTACCGATGAGGATATCTACCAGCAGTGGCTTGCGGCATACAACAAGGCTGTTGTGTACACCGGCGGAACTCAGTGGTATTCGGCTTTTATTGGCTTTGGTGGCATTGCACAAATCAATGATACGGAAAACTGCGGATATGTAAGCATGTATTTCCCAAAAGACATACACGCAACGCTAAACAAGTGGTACGAACAGAACGAGTGGTACAAGGCCGCTTGGGGCGGAGTGAAATGGTGGAACTAAAAAATCTAATTCACAATATGGAGAAGACTACAAAATATTATAACATTGCCGAATGGCTTGTTGTGATACACTTTGTCGACGGAGTGAACAGCGACGAACTGCTTCCGTCGTTCCGTGTATTCGAGATAAGCGAGGAGGAGAGCAAGAATATCCCTCTTCTGTTTCAGGTAACAGTTGACGATAATTTCTTTCCCGAAGCGAAGGGCAATGAAGTGGGGCAGTTCGACTGTGGCGGAAACAATCACGGAGTGTATCGCCGCGAGGATGGTCGCTATCAGTTTGTGGTGAGCAACTACCTCGGATTCCAGTGTAGTCTGATGGAGTGCGCCGTCGATTTCAAGTCGGCAACCGTAGCCTTGGCTGGCGAGTGGAGCGATCGCAACTTCGGTCTGAATAACTGCATGATGATGCTTTACGCCTTCGCCGGTTCTTCTGTAAATACGCTGATGTTCCATTCCTCTGTTGTGCGCAAGGACGGCAAGGGCTATCTTTTCCTTGGCAAGAGCGGAACAGGCAAGAGTACACATACTCAGTTGTGGCTCAAGTATATAAGCGATACCGATTTGATGAACGACGACAATCCCGTTGTGCGCTATATCGACGGCAAGACATACGTCTACGGCTCGCCTTGGAGCGGCAAGACACCTTGCTACCGTAAAGTGAAGGCTGAAGTCGGTGCATTCGTCCGTCTTAATCAGGAGCCGACGAACAACATCCATCAGTTAAAGGGACTTGAGGCTTTTGCCGTGCTTATGCCGTCGTGCTCAACAATGAAGTGGGATCGCCCTGTGTTCAACGGCGTTTGCGATATCGTGTCGAGAGTGCTTACAACGAGCAAGATGTATTTCATGGGTTGTCTTCCCGACGAGGCTGCGGCTCAGTTAAGTTACAACACAATTGCTAAATGAGGGCTGTTCTCCGAAATCTGTATAACTGGTTCGTAAGTAACTTGTGGCCCGAAAATGTTGAACATAGCAATGTCGACAATTTTAGCCTGAAGGTTATCGAAAAGCCTAATGCACAGTTGTTTGAGTCTATGCAGAGAGAGCTCTTGTCAAAGGGCAAGACTTTCTCCATTAGGGTCAAAGGCTACAGCATGCGTCCTTTTCTCGAAGACCGAAGAGATATGGTTACGATAAAGGCGGTTGACAGCGTGAAGGTAGGAGATGTGGTTCTGGCGCAGATTGCGCCGTTGAGATATGTGTTGCATCGTGTTATCGTGAAGGATGGCAATAACCTTGTGCTAATGGGCGACGGCAATCTGTACGGAAAGGAATATTGCAGAACACAAGATGTGCTTGGCAAGGCAATAGAGTTTAAGTACGGAAAAGTATGCAAGGTAACGCTCGACAGCGGCGAGGTGCGCTATCGCCTCGATTTCAGCGATTCGAGAACGCTTTTCTGCGACGAGGACAAAAAGTACATACGCCGATATACTATGTGGGTAAGAATGGTTCGCTGGCGCAGATGGTTTCTTGCCGTCTACCGAAGGCTTCCTTCAATAAAACTCACGGTGAAATACATGGACGAGATTGACAAACAGAACAAAAATATTTAATGATATGAGAACAAAGAAAGGATTCGAATTGAGAGAACTATGTGGCGAACAAGTAATTGTTGGTCAGGGAGTTGAGAATATAGATTTCAGCAAGATTATAAGCATGAACTCTTCTGCTGCCCTGCTTTGGAAGAGTGTGGTAGACAAGGAGTTTACGGCAGACGACCTTGCAAAGGTTCTTATCGACAACTACGAGGTTGAGGAAAGCGTTGCAAAGGCAGATGCCGAGGAGATTGCCGAAGAATGGATTAAGGTCGGAATTGTTGAGAGATAAACGAAAAAAAGAGAAGTCGGAAGGCTTCTCTTTTTTTTCGCTTTCTATCTGTTTTTGCGTAAGAAAATTTCGTTCGTGATACATTCGGGATATTCTGACTTGTAATGCGTTACCATTATCATCGTCTTGTCCGAACGCTTGCAGAATTCGTTTATAATCTCCTTTACCAGTCGACGGTTGCGCATATCCAAGCCATGTAGTGGTTCGTCCAGAATCAAAAGTTCTGGGTCTCTTACAAAGGCGCGTGCCAGAAGGACAAGACGCTGTTCGCCGCTTGACAGTTTAAGGAATGTTGTATCTTTCAGATGCTTTATTCCGAAGATGTCCATCCAGAAATCGCACGTTGGCAAGTCTTCGGCTTTCGGCTTTCGGTAAAGCGATGAGAAATCGCTCATGCCAGATGCCACAATCTCGATTGCCGGCACATCTTTCAGATAGGCGCGGTGCATCTCCGGCGAAACATATCCGATGTACTTCTTGATGTCCCAGATGCTTTCGCCCGTTCCTCTCTTATGACCGAAAAGCGTTATGTTGCATGCGTAGCTCTGCGGATTATCGGCGCATACAAGCGACAGAAGCGTACTTTTTCCTGCTCCGTTCTCGCCGCTCAAAGCCCATTTCTCACCGCGCTTTACAACCCAGTTAAGGTCTTTCAGAATGGTGCGCTCGCCGTACTTTATGCACACGTTGTTGAAGTTCACAACCTCGTCGAGGTGGGCGATGCTTGTGCTGTCCTTGTAAGGATAGTTCTTTATCGCCTCTTTCTTTTCGTCAGAGAGAAGATTTTCAAACTTCTGATTATAAGTGGCATAATATTCGTCGCGACTTATCTTTTCGCGAACGTCTCTTCCCGGCTCAACAGGAATGACATGCGTGATGAACGGCGGAATGTTGTCGGTCTTTGACAGAACAAGGATGAACATTATCTTGACGTTTGCCGCCAAGTTTGTAAGCAGTTCCGTGAGTTGCTCGCGAGTTTGCGCATCGAGTCCGATGAACGGATTATCCATAATCACGACTCGCGGATTGGTAAGCAAAGTCTTGGTTAACTGAAATTTGCGCAACTCTCCGCTTGAAAGAAGAATTATCTGTTTGTCGAGCAGAATATCAAGATGAAACATCGAATAAAGTTGGTCGCGGAGTTGTTCTTTCTGAGCAATTTGTTCGGGTGTGTTATCCCTTGTTGTTATGTTCCACACATCGTTCAGAATGTCTTGTACGATAGGCGCTTCGTCGATGTCGTGCTGATTCCAACGCTGCTGATAGTAATAGTTGCCGTCGGCAGTGTCGCCATACGAGTCGCGGAAGGTTATGTACTTTATGTTGTCGCTTGCCAGTTTTGCCAGCGATGGCGCAAAGTCGTAGTGAGGCTCGTTTAGCAAAAGCGGATGCTTGGCTGTTATGATGTCTACAAGCATCGACTTTCCTGCACCATTAGGACCAACGATGGCTATCTGCTCGCCGTCGTTCATTTCAATATTCACTGCCTCTTTCATTCTGTAAAGAGGGTGGCGGGCCACTCCGTTGACAATCTCTATTACCTTTTGCATTTTTATTGTATTATTTTGAAACTTTGTCGGGATTTTTGGCTATGAAATCTTTCCAGCCGTGATAACTTTTCGATACTTCGGGCTTGCCCATCTGCAAGTAATGGCAGTAGGCTGCTCCGAGGGCATCGGTAGAGTCCATGAACTTGCCCATAGCCTCTTTGTCGATGTGCAGTAGCCGCTGAAGCATTGCTGCCACCTGTTCCTTGCTTGCCGAGCCGTTGCCTGTTATCGCCATCTTTATTTTCAGCGGCGCATATTCAGTTATCGGAAGGTCGCGCTGTCGGGCGGCGGCTATTGCCACTCCCTGCGCTCTTCCGAGTTTTAGCATACTCTGCACGTTCTTTCCGAAGAACGGAGCCTCGATGGCAAGTTCATCGGGGTGATAGCTGTCGATGATGCCAACCACTCGCTCGAATATATGTCCGAGTTTGAGGTATGCATCGCTGTATCTGCGCAGGTCTATAATGCCCATGCACATCATCTCGGGCTTCGTGCCTTTTACGCTCAGCAATCCGTAGCCCATCACGTTTGTGCCGGGGTCTATGCCCAGAATTATCTTTTCCTTTACCGGATTCAGCATTCTTCGATGACTTCCATTATTGTTGAGAATCCTACAACTTTCTCGTTGAAAATCTTCTCAAGGTCGTTAGACAGTGATTTGCCTTCGCTTATATGGAATTTGTGCAGGTTAGCCATGCTCTCGACATCGAATTGCAGCGAGAAACATTCGGTCTTTTCGTCCTTGTGGCTAAGTATGCGGTTTAGTCGTGCGTTCTTAATTCCCTCGCATTTCAGTGCGCGCGGAATGTACACCTCGTGTGCCCATATCACAAAATTGCGCGCCTCGTTTACATCAGTCTGAAAAGTTGTATTGAATACCAACATATTTTTTTGTTATAAAATTGCTGCAAAGTTAATAATTTATCGCTTTTTTATTGTTATGATTCAAAAAATTCTTATTTTTGCCTACGAAATATTTATTTAAGAGAAGCATGAGAAGATTTTTGTTAATGGTGTTTATGGCCGTAGCTGCCTTTTCGATGCCTGTTTTGGCACAGGGCAAGGCCGAGATAAAGTTTGACAAGACAACACATAACTTTGGAACATTCAAGGAAGCAGATTCAAATGTTACTTGTACGTTCAAGTTTACAAATACAGGCGATGCGCCCCTTGTTATCGAACAGGCGGTTGCAAGTTGCGGATGCACTACTCCTGTTTATCCCAAGCAGCCTATAGCACCGGGAGCAACTGGCGAGATTAAGGTTACTTACAAGGGTGCAGGCAAGTTCCCGGGAGTTTTTAAAAAGACGATAACTCTTCGCACAAACGCTGTAACTGACATGGTCAGACTTTATATCGAAGGCGAAATGACTGAGTAACAGTCAGTTTTTCTGAAGAATAAAAAAAAGACATCGAATTCTCAAGATTCCGATGTCTTTTTTTTTGTTCATTGTTCCTCGATTTTGCTGAATATCATGTAAATAACGATAATCCCGATGGAGTAGGCGAGCAAGTCAATCCACAGAAACCCTTGTCCAAGCATCATGTGCCCAATGAAAGTCTGTCGGAACGAAACGAGCCACTTCCAAGTTATCATCTGCGAAAATTCCACAAGGTAGCAGTGTACTAAACTTACTATTGCCACAGTCGGGAGTTTCTTGTTATGCAGCACGATTCTCCACAGACAGAAAACCATCATTGCCCAAAGAGCGTCGCCCGTTTCAGTCGGAATCCAACCGATGCGTCTGGAAATCAGCCCGATGGGTATCAGCAGAATTATTCCGATTATGGGGGTGAATAACTTACTTTTTATCATCATGTTATTGCAGAATGGCGATATTCTCGATGTATTTCTGAAAAATGATGCTCAGCGATAGGATGAGTCCGAACAGGAAGATGTTGCGCGCCGTCATTCCCAATATTCCGTTTAACTGTTTGCCCTCGTAAATAGACATCATCTTTTTCCAAGCCTTGTAGTGCAGCGAGATGTACGACAGCAGGAGGAAGGTGGCAATGTGCTCGATGCCAAGCGCAACGACGCATGTAGCGTATGCCGCCAGTCCGATGATGAGGTACAGATAACCGCCTGTGCGCTTGCCGAGTTTTACTACAAGCGTGCGCTTGCCGCTTATCTTGTCCTGCTCATAGTCGCGGAAGTTGTTAATCATCAGCAGATTGTCGATAACCAAACCTGTGGCTACGGAAATAAGAATCGTCGTCAAATCGCACGTTCCGGTTTGCAGATAGAAGGTTACGCACACCGGAACAAGTCCGAAGAACACAAGCACAAGCACATCGCCCATGCCGATGTACGACAATCCGTAAGTGTATAGAAAACAGAAGATTACGCAAGCCACGCCAACCAGAATCAGTTTCCACCAAACTCCGTAAAGGATTAGTGGGAGTCCGGCAATGCAACTGAGCACGGTTGTTATACCTATCGCCATGCGCATGGCAGGCAGAGTAACCCATCCTTGAGCGCAGGCACGTTCTGGACCGAGGCGGTCTTCGCGGTCTGTGCCTTTCACAAAGTCGTAGTAGTCGTTTATAAGATTTGCATCAATCTGCATAAACATGGCAAACAGCAAACAGAGAACGAAAGGTATAATTTTGAAAACCTGTCCGCTTTCCGGATGCTGTGTGATGTATGAATATGCCAATGTTGAACCGATGATTACTGGCGTTATGCAGCCAGTAAGAGTTTTAGGGCGCGATGCAAGAATCCACGCCCTAAAACTGTTTGTCTTAATATCTGTCATTATTGTTCTGATTATCTTCTTCCTCCTGTGTGAGAACTGCGAGTTGTGCGATTATTGTCAGACTGTCTTCTTTCGTTCTCTCTTCTCTGCACCTCTTCGCGACGACGGTTCTCCTGTCTTTGAGCCTCCTCTCGTCTTCTGTTTTCCTGACGCTGTGCTTCTTCACGGCGTCTGTTCTCCTCGCGTCTTTGTGCTTCCTCACGACGGCGGTTTTCTTCGCGACGCTGAGCCTCTTCACGTCTTCTGTTTTCCTGACGCTGTGCTTCCTCGCGACGTCTTTCGTTCTCTCGTCTCTGCGCTTCTTCGCGTCTGCGGTTCTCTTCACGGATTCTCTCATTTTCACGTCTCTGAGCCTCCTCTCGACGGCGTGCCTCTTCGCGGATTCTCTCATTTTCACGTCTCTGAGCCTCCTCACGGCGACGTGCCTCTTCACGGATTCTTTCGTTTTCACGTCTCTGAGCCTCTTCACGGCGACGTGCTTCTTCACGAATCCTATTGTTCTCACGTCTCAAAGCCTCCTCGCGGCGATGGTCTATATTGTGGTGACCTCCGTGACCTGCTCCGACTACAACTCGTGATGCGTGACCAGCCTCTGGACGGCGTGGAGCGGCAATGTGGCGGTGATTGACAGGCATGTGATAACGATGAGTGCGGAAGTAACTTCTGCCACCGTTTGTTCTCCAACCGTGACTGCCTATGTAAGTTGTGTAGTGGTGCGGAGTGCCATAAAAGAAAAGATCATTGCGATAATGTCTGTATATTACGAAACTCCATGCATTTGCAACCCATGCAACAGGGCGGTAGAAATACTCTATGGCGATGTAGTGGTTGTACTGCCAGCGGTCAAGAACGTATCCCAAATCCTCGTTTCGGCGATTCCACAGATAGCCGTAGGCATCGCGGTAATGGTTGAGGTCGTAGAAATAGTCGAAGTTTATTTCGTAGACATAATTGTATTGTGCTTCGGTGAGATCGAGTTCGTAGTACATCTTGTCTGTTAGAAACCGAGCCTCGTTTCTTGCCTGACTCAGTGACATTGCATTAGCCTGTAAAGCAATCATCAGGATAGCAATTATTGATAAGGTAAATCTTTTCATACTTGTTGTATTTTAAAAGTTATTACTTGTTGTTTATGCTGCAAATATAGTTGGGATTTTATACAGAACAAAGAGATTAGTCCTAAAATGAATAGGAAAAACCCTAATTTATCTAAAAAAATCTTAAAGTATGTATATGTATTTGGTTGTTAGCCTACGTTGTTTTAAATTTGCAATGATTTTAATAAATATAGTATATGAAGACAGTAAAACTGATAGTTGTGGGCATGCTGATGAGCATCTCAGTTTGCGCACAAGATGCTAACAATAAGGCTGGCAAGGTTGATTGGGTGGCTCGTTTCGAGGCTATGGTTGATACGATGAATGCAAAGGTAAGTACTGCTACGAGCGACCAGTGGGTACATTACAAGAAGCAATACAATCTGCTGGTGGCAGAATACGATATCGCCGACAAGGCACACCTTACACAGAGTGATGTTCGCAAGATAAATATGTATAAGGACTCTTGCAAGAAGTTGCAGATTACCCGCAAGACAAAGCGTGTGTCAAACGGTTTGAAGAAGGGTACAGCCAAGGCAAAAGGCTCGGTAAAGGATTTGGTAAATTAAGAATTGAAGGTTAATATTTGTACGGCTCGATGGATTTCAGATTTCATCGGGCTGTTTTTGTTTTAGGCATAATCTTATAAAAAAACAGAAAGTAAGCGCGAGTAATCGGCTTACTTTCTGCGTGTAGAAGGTATATAGTTTTTGTATTTGTATTTTTATTCTTAAATAGAATACTTGCTGAAATAGTTCTGAAGCATTGGCTTGTAACTCTCTGATATTGGCAGGAACTTGTCGCCAAAGGCAACGCGGCCGCGGTCAATCACCGTAATCTTACTCTTGTTAATGATGTAAGAGCGGTGTATGCGTATGAACTTGGATGTTGGAAGCTTCTCTTCCATAACCTTCATGCTGCGGAGCGACAGGATAGGTTTCTGACTTGTTTCTGTGTATATCTTAATGTAGTCTTTCAGTCCTTCGATGTAGATGATGTCGTCGTATTTTATATGCATCAGTTTGTAGTCGCTCTTGATGAAGAGTCCGTCGCTGTCAATCTCGTCGATGCTTGGTTGAGTGCTTTCAGAGCCTGAGTTGTTGGCGCGTGCCACAAGTTCGAACCACTTTAAGCCCTTGTTTGCGCTTTCGAGGAAATCCTTGTAGCTGATAGGTTTCATGATGTAGTCGAGGGCATTTACGCGGAAGGCATCGGCTGCATACTGGTTGAATGCAGAGGTGAAGACAATTCGCGTGTGCGAGTCGACCATATTGGCAAAATCAAGACCGTTGAGGTCTGGCATTTGGATGTCGAGGAAAAGGATGTCGATGTTCTTGCTTACCACATCCTTCATCGCTGCGAGCGCGCTTGTGTATTTTCCCACAAGGTTCAGAAAGTCGGTTTTCTGCACATACGCTTCCAAAAGTTCCAGAGCCAAAGGCTCATCATCTACAATTGCACAATTGAGTATCATATTTATAATGTATTTATAGTTATTCTTGAATAGTATGTTTTGTTGTCGTCGCTAACGCCCTTCTCCCAAGTGTATTTTCCGGGGTAGGTCAGTTCGAGCCTTTTTCTGATTTGTTCCAGACCTATTCCGCTGCCACTTTTGTCGGTGTGGTTATTCTTCGGGAAGTTTGTGTTTGTTACGCAGCACGTTATCGAGTTGTTGTTGTCTGTGATGTGAATATTGATGAAACTGCTTTCTATCGGGCTGATGCCGTGCTTGAAAGCATTCTCTATCAGCGAGATGAAAATTAACGGGGCGATAAGTCTTTGACTGTCTGATACTTCGCTTTTAAAACTTACCGATATGTTCGATGCCACCCTTATCTTCATCAGTTCAACGTAGCTTTCAAGAAACTCCAACTCCTTGCTGACAGTGGTATATTCCTGCTGGTTGTCGTATAGGACATGCCTTAGCAGTCGGCTTAGTTCGAGCACCGATGTCTGCGCCTTGCCCGTGTTGAATGCGATGAGTGCGTAGATGTTGTTCAGTGTATTCAGCAAGAAGTGTGGATTTATCTGGCTTCGCAGATTTCGCAGTTCGGCTTCCTTCTGCCTCAGCTCGGCTTCTTTTCGCTCTTGTTCCGATTTCTTCAGTCGGCGGTTTGTAAAGATGGCAACCGTAAGTCCGATAGGGAACGAGAATGTGAGCACGTCGCGCGCGTGGAAGAAGAGTGCCGGCATCGGTTTCCAATGTTTCTTTGGCTTTGTGTTTTTGTTGCCTTGTGCAGCCTCGGCCTTTTCGATGCGCATTTGTTGTCTGCGCTCAAGCCTCATCATGTACTTGAACATGTTTACGTTGAAGAGCGTGCAACTTGTTATCAGAACCACGTTTATGGCATAGAAAATGTGGCGCTTGCCGCTTATGTACAACCTTGGAACGAGGTAGAAGTAATTGCAATAGAAAATGACGAAGAGACATATCGGCATAATGAACTGCTTCAGCAATGTGCCCCAGTCGATACCTTCATTGGTATTGATAGTGAACAGAGGGTTGCCAAAAACTATCACCCATCCAATGATGTGGTAGATGATTTCGCTCTTGTGGCTTTTTGTATTTTCTACAATCTTGCTCATTGCTTTTTCTGTAATCTCTTTTCTTTCTTTGCAGGAAAATGAAATTTATGTAGCAAAGAAAAGAATTTTTATTCAGTCGGCAAAGAATTATCTACTAATGTATGTGGAAATTCGCCAAATTATATTGTTTTAATGATGAATGGCACATGTTGTAGATTTTCTTGCCTGTTTTGTATGTTAATTTGGCTATTTTTATGGAAATAACCGATTTTTGATTAGACGAACTTAGTTTTTTATGGAAAAAAGTGATACAATTCGTTACAGATTGTATCACTTTTGCCTTTTATTCGTATCTGATAGCCTCTATCGGGTCCATGTTGGCGGCTTTCTTCGCCGGAAGGAATCCGAAGAATATGCCGATGAACGTACATACTCCGAAGCTCATTATAACGCTCCACGGCTCGATGTAGGTTTGCATGTGCAGAACGTTGCATACGAGCGTTGCTATTCCTACGCCAAGCAAGATGCCTATCACGCCGCCCGAAATACTGAGCATTGCTGCCTCGATAAGGAACTGATTCAGAATGTCCTTGCCGCGAGCGCCGACCGACATTCGCAGACCGATTTCCTTTGTTCGCTCGGTAACCGATACATACATGATGTTCATGATTCCGATGCCGCCGACCAAAAGCGAGATGCCTGCCACGATTCCGAGAAGCATCGTTATGCTGTCCATCGTGGTGCTCATCATTCTCGAAATCTCCTCTTGCGAGCGGATGGTGAAGTCGTTGTCGTCGCCTTCGGTTTCCTCAGTTCCGTCTTTAAGTTTGTGCGTTCTGCGAAGAATGTCGGTGATGTCGGAAATAGCCTGCTGCGTAATCTCTTCGGTAAGAGCCGAGCAGTTTATTCCGCCCAGATATGTCTGCGCATTCACACGCTTCATGACGGTGGTGTATGGTGCAAGAGCGAGGTTGTCTTGGTCCATTCCCATCGAGTTTGTTCCCTTCGATTTCAGAACGCCCACAACCCTGAACGGAATGTTCTTTATTCTGATGATTCGTCCGATTGGCGAACTTCCGTCGGGAAAGAGATAATCGACGATGGTCTTGCCGAGAACGCAGACCTTGGCAGATGTCTTGATGTCCTGCTCGGTGAACATCTCGCCGTCCTCAATCTTCAACTGTCTGATTGTGAGATAGTCGGGACTTACTCCGTACACGCTCGAAGGTGTATTGTTGTTGCCGTAGACAAACTGTCCTGATGTGTTTACCGTAGGGCTTACGGCAGAAATGTATTTGGCTTGTTCGGCAATTGCCTCGTAGTCGGCTATTTTGAGCGACTGCATCGCGCTGGCATCCTGTCGTACACCGCCCGGACCGTTGTCTGCTCCCGGCTGAATCATAATCATGTTTGAACCCATCTCCGAGATGTTCGCCTTGATGCTTCGCTTTGAGCCCTGACCAATGGCGAGCATGGCGATTACCGCAGCCACGCCGATGATGATGCCCAGAGCCGTGAGGAACGAGCGCATCTTGTTGGCGGCTATAGCCTTGATTGCTATCTTGAAAAGATTTATTGTATTCATAATCAGTCGTCTTGTGGGGCTGGCAGGTTGGCGAGAGCCTCTGCCGCCGATAAAATATTGTTATTCAGAACATCTTCCCTAATCTTGCCGTCGCGCAGCATTATGTTTCGGCTGCTGTACTGGGCAATCTCGGGGTTGTGCGTTACGAATATAATCGTTCTGCCTTCGGCATGAAGTTTCTGGAAGAGCACGAGAATCTCGAACGATGTGCGCGTGTCGAGGTTTCCGGTTGCTTCGTCGGCAAGAATCACCGCCGGGTCGTTAACCAATGCGCGGGCTATGGCAACGCGCTGCATCTGTCCGCCCGACATCTGGTTGCTCTTGTGATATAGGCGGTTGCCAAGTCCTACCATCTCGAGCGACTTGATGGCAGCCTCGCGGCGTTGGCTTGCCGAGTAGTTCTTGTTATACATCAGCGGAAGCTCCACGTTCTCAACGGCTGTCGTCTTTGCCAGAAGATTGTAGTTCTGGAACACGAAGCCGATTTTGCGATTGCGCAGAACGGCGCGCTGACTGCGGCTCATGGTTCTTACAGAAACGCCGTCGAGATAGTATTCGCCGCTGGTTGGAGTGTCGAGGCATCCGAGTTGGTTCAGCAGCGTTGACTTTCCAGAACCTGATGTTCCCATGATGGTTACGAATTCGCCCTCGTATATCTTGAACGAGATTCCGCGTAGGGCATGAACCACTTCTTCGCCCATCACGAAGTTGCGTCGCACGTCGTTCAGTTCAATAACTACTTTTTTATTATCGTTGTTGCTCATAGATTACTATTTTTTCTTGTTGCCGCCTGGACGCTTAGGCATGAATGGGTTGTTGTTCTCCGGCTTCTCTTCGGCTTGCTCTGGGTTGGCATCGCTAATGCTGAGCACAACCTTTGTGTTTGGGCTGATGCCGTTCTTAATCTCTGTTCTGATGCCGTCGGTAATGCCGATTGTAACGGCGTGTGCAACGAGTTTGTTGCCTTCCTTTGTCCAGAGTTTGTTCTTGCCGTTGCAATCGATAATCTTGGTTTCCTTGCCCACAAGTTCCTGAGTAGGGCTGAAACGCAGAGCCTTTGACTTAACGCTGAGAACTCCGGGACGGTCGAGCGTGTGGATTGTAACATTGGCGGTGAGTCCCGGCTTTAGTTTGAGGTCGGCGTTAGGCGCAGCAATAACAACCTCGTAAGTGGTTACATTGCTGGTTGTTGTAGCCTCTTGTCTTACTTGTGTAACTGTTCCGCTAAAAGTGTCGTCTGGATATGCGTCTACGGTAAACGAAACGCGCTGTCCATTAGCAACATTGGCAATATCAGCCTCATCGACATTTGCAATAACACGCATGTCGGTAAGGTCTTTGGCTATGGTGAACAGCGTTGGAGTGCTGAAACTTGCAGCCACAGTCTGACCTTCCTCAACCGATTTGCTTAGTACAACGCCGTCGATAGGCGAGGTGATTGTGGCATATCCAAGGTCGGTCTCAGCCTTCTTTACATTTTCCTTGTTTACCTTTACTTGCTCGAGTGATTTTTTGTAAGACAACTCGGCTGTCTCGAAATCGTCCTGACTGATGAGTCCTTTCTCGAACAGACGCTTGTTGCGATTGTAGTTGCTTTCCTGATATTTCAGTTCGCTCTGTGCGCTCGAAAGATTGGCTCTTGCGCTCGAAAGCGTGCTCACAAGATTTGTCTTGTCGAGTTCGGCAATAACCTGACCTTTCTTCACAACGCTGTTGTAATCTACATACAGTTTGCTCACGATTCCTGATACCTGCGTACCTACTTCGACTTCGGTTACTGCCTCGATTGTTCCTGTTGCTGTTACCGAGTTGCGTATTGTGTCGGCAGCCACCTCGGTTTCCTCGTATGTAATAACGGTTTCCTTCTTCTTTCCTCCGAAGATGAACCAGCCGATAGCTATTACTGCAACTGCTATTATAGAGTAGGTGATTTTCTTATTCTTTGCCATAATGTATGTGTCTTTAATTGGGTTTTAAAAATTGATTGATTCGCCGCCGTAGAATTTCAGAAGAACGGTGTTCAGAACGGCGGTGTACTTACTCTGAATCTTGTCTTGCTGGCTTTGCAGAAGATTGTTCTTTGCTGTATTCAGTTCAGCCAGATGTTTCAAGCCTTCTTTGAACTGTTCGTTAACAAGGTCGAAACTTGCTTGATTGCTCTCGACGCTCGTCTTGGCTGCAATGAACTTTTTCTGAGCCGAATATGCGTCGAGCCAGTAGCCCTCGATGGTGCTGTGAAGTTGTCGCTGTGCGCTTTGCAGATTCAGTTCGCTGCTCTGCTTGCTCAGTTGAGCCTTCTCAACGTTGCTCTTTGTCTGGCGGCGGTCGTAAAGCGGAATGGAGATTGATACGCCGATGTTGTTGTTAAGGTTGTTCTTGAACTGAGTGTTCCAGTTTGTTCCGATGCCCGTTGCGGTGCTTGTGCCAACGTTGGCGATGAGCGAAACGGATGGCTGATAGCCGCTCTTTGCCATCGAAATCTGCATGTCTGCCGCGTCGATGCTCAGACGGTTGCTCTTGATTTCGGGGCGAAGTTCGAGAGCTGCGTTGTACACATCCTGATATGCCGGAAGCGTAACCATCGCTTTTTCGTCGCTTATTTCAGGAATGGTAATATCTATGTCGTTGTCAATCTCAAGAAGTTGCTTCAGTTGCATCTTGTAGTCCTGCACCATCGTCTGTGCGTTTACAAGACTGTATTCATCGTTTGCCACCGTTGCTGTTAGTTGTGCAAGTTCGCTGCGCGACATTTTTCCTGCCTCTACCAATTCCTTTCCGCGGGCTTCCTGTTCCTTTGCCACGTCGAGAGTGCCTTGGCACACCTTTACGGCTTCCTGTTCGTAGAGAATCTGGACGTAGATTTTGGCAATCTGCTCCTGAATGTCGTTGATGCTCTGCTGAGTATCGTACTGGCTTATTTCCTGCGAAAGTTTTGAGTACTCTATGTTCTTGCGGTTCTTTCCGCCGTCCCACACCGTCCAGTTTGCGCTAATGCTGTAACTTCCGTTGTAGCGCGTTTTGTTGGATGTCTGCGACATTGTTCCACCGGTGAGCGAAGTCGTTGTCTCGCTGAAAGGACGGTAACTCAAAGTGTGGTCTGTGCCGAACGACACGCTTGGCAGCAGACTTGCCTTGCTCGATTTCGTGTCGACCTCGGCTTGCTGCTGAGACACCATTTTCTGCTTTATCTGTATGTTATGCTCAAGTGCATAACTTATGCAGTCGTTGAGCGTCCATACTTTTCCTTGCGCCATCCCGAATTGCGGAATAAGGAACAAGGATGCAATTAAACATTGTTCGATTTTTTTCATATAAAGTTTACTTGTTACATTTTTTAGTTGTTCTCCTATATTTATTCGATGTAATCCGCTTTTTTAATGTCGAGCACAAAAGAAACGTTTTTTTGTCTAACCGCAAAATAAAATCTATTCAAACGTTAGAAAACTCGATTAAAATAATCAGTTTTATGGACGAATAGGCTGAAAATATCATAAAGTACGATGTTTTTATCGTTGAAATTGATGATTTTTTATTTTAATGATTTTCAGGAATCTACGAATCGTTCGTTTTTCAGTAAAAAAGTCTTGTTTTTTACAGATGTATTCATTACATTTGTGATGTCGAGAGGTCGAAAGGCTGTTATGAGTCGACACCAGCCTGGCGAGGGGGGGTAATCCGAATACGCAATAAAGGGGATTCGTTCCCCTTTATTTTTTCACGGATGTCCGTTTGTTTAATTGTCTGATTTTTGTTCGCCCTCATCGGGCTAAGTCGCGATGTTTTATTATATTTGCAGAAAAATAAAATCTGATGATAATTGTTTCTAATCACGAAAATCAACTTTGTAACAGACTTTTTGCCTTGTCGCCGGTTCTTGCCTATTGCGCGGAGCACAATCAAAGTCTGATGTTGCTGTTCTTTTGCAGCAAGTACAGTTCGCTTTTCCCCGATTTTCATAAATATATAAGGTCGGTGTTCGAGACCGATAACGCCGGAAAGAATGTCATGTCGCGAAGACTGAACAAACTCGTTGCCATTCTTCGCGGAAAAAGTGGCGATGAAGTTTATTATGATTCGGTAAATAGTGGCGTTTACGGCGTTCCGACTTCGATGCTCAACGGAAGCGAAAAATTTCTGACATTCGTAAATTCGTGGAAAAGCCGTTTCGACGACAGATTCGTTGCTAAACATAAGGACGTGATAAGGAGATGCTTCGCTCCGCAACCAGATGTTCTTGAATATGTCGACAAGACGATAAATAGCATCAGAAAAGAGAATGATGGCTGCAAGATTGTGGGAATACATATCCGTCGTGGCGACTACAAAATTTGGCGCGAGGCGAAGTATTATTACGATTTCTCGTTCTATCACGATGTGATGCAAGAGATTGTGCATCAGAATGTAGGCGAGAAGATCTTCTTTGTTGTTACATCAAACGAAACCGTTCCGCCAGAATGTACCGATGGATTTTCATTTTACTACAACAGCGAAAGCAGTGGCATCTGCGATTTGTATCTGCTCTCAAAGTGCGACTATATTGCCGGTCCGCCGTCAACTTATTCTCAGTGGGCATCTTTCTATGGCGGTGTTCCGTTGAAGTTGTTGTGCGGAGAGAAGAACGAATTTAGTCTGGCAGATGATTTTTCGGAAATTGAAACCTATCGGAAATTCAGGAATGGAAAGCAACTGATTGATTTAGATGGTGTAAATTTCGTTGTAAAATGATATTTCATAGCCTTTTCTGAAGGTTATTGTAAATATGCTTTTCTGCGTTCGCCACAATTTTTGTGTGTTATTAAGTTGTTTGGCGTTTTTTGTGTAATTTTGCATTCTCTTGCAGATTTCACACTTGAAAACAAACATAAAAATGACACAACAACAAAAAAAAGAACTATTGCGCAGCCAACAAGGCGAGTTGGATGCTGTGCTTATGTATCAGCGATTGGCAAAAATCGTGAAGACCGAAGAGGAGAGGGTAGTCTTCGTGCAGCTGGCAAAAGAAGAGGGCAGACATGCAAGCGTCTTTCACCGTTACACAAAGGAGGCTCTCAAGCCCGGAAAGGCAAAATCGTATCTGATAGTCGCTCTTTACTACGTTTTTGGGCGCAACCGCCTGTATAAAGTAATTGCGAAGGGCGAATATGATGCTGCCGTGGCATACGAGCATCTGATAAGCGAATTTCCTGAAGTGCAGAGTGTTAAGGATGATGAAAAACGACATGGCGATATCGTTTCGGCACTAATCCAGAAGTAGGCGAGATGAAACGATTTACAAATATCTTTAAGGAAGAATCATGTTACCGTTCTTTCTTTTTCTCGCTTCTGCTTTCGGCAATCGGTTTCGGACTTTACAAGGGCGTAATCGATAACTATATGGCAGAAGTTGTTAAAATTCAAGAATTTGACAGGGGCGTAACTGAATTTTTCCGCGAACTTCCGGGACTGATGCTTATCTTTATTCTGGCTCTGTTCTACAAGTCTACCGCCGAGCGAGTGTACAAAATCGGAATGTTCATAATGGTTGTGGGAATGACCATGCAGACTTTCATTTCGCCGGTGAAATGGATGGTTATACTTGCTATTTTCATTTATTCAACGGGCGAGCATATGCAACTTGGCATGAAGAATACGCTCTCGCTCGAGTATTCGCGCGAAGGCAAAGGCGGACAGGCGCTCGGCTATCAGAATTCGATTTATCAGATAGGCAATCTGCTGGGATATGTGGCTGTAATTGTGGCTTTTGCTCTTGTTCAGAGCAGCAATCTGTTTGTCCCAACATTCGTTGTGGCGGCGGTATTCATGCTGGTAGCCATGCTTGTGAGCCTTCGGCTTACGGGCGAAAGCAAGGCCGACAAGACAAAGAGCCGCTTTTATTTCAGAAAGAAGTTTACGAAATACTATATGCTCGAGGTTTTTTACGGTGCTCGCAAGCAAGTATTTTTCACGTTTGGCCCATACGTTTTGATTCTGTTTTACGGAGCCGATGCCGGAACTGTCAGTCTGCTATTTGCGGTCTCGGCAATTGCGTGCTTTGTCTTGGCTCCGATGGTAGGAAAAATTATTGATAGTGTTGGATATAAGTCGGTTATGATTGCCGACACTCTCATTCTTGTCGTCGTTTGTTTCTTTTACGGATACGCGCATCATCTGTTTTCGATGCAGACCGCATTCATTGTCTGTTGCGTTAACTATGTGCTCGATTCTGTAATTTCGTTGGCGTCGATGGCATCTAATGTTTATGTTCAGGACATCTCTGACAGCCGTGACGAAATGCGCGCGACAATATCTACTGGAATATCAGTAAACCATCTGATAACCATATTTATAGCCCTTCTTGGCGGATGGATATGGAAGGTCCTTGGAGTCGAGACTCTGTTCCTGATTTCGGCATTGCTCGGACTCTGCAACAGTGCGTACGCGGCAACAATCAAAGTACCGTCTAAAAAGTAGAAAATGATAAGGCAAAAGGAAGTAAAACTGCGGATGAATCCGGGCACATTCTACGTGTGGGTGGGCGGCTCGTGCGACTATAACAGCAGCAATCGCGAGAGCGCCGGGGCGTATATCATCGAGAATTCTGAAGGCTTTGTAGATACGTTTGTTATGGCTGATTCGGGCACAACGGAGTTCCGCATGATTCTGACGGTTATGGTTCGTGCTATGGAGTTTCTGCCCGAACGTTCTGACATTGTTTTCGTTACAAACGTGTCGTACATTCAGCAGAATTTTGACAAGATGCCAACTGAGAAATCGGCAAATGCTGATTTGATAGGCCGATGCATTGAGATTAAGCAGAAACATAATAATGTGATTGTCAAAATCGTTCCTTTTCATAAATATCAACAACTGCCCCAGACGCACGAAATGGCGCACGAGGCAATGAAAAAGCAAAGACTTAAAAATGACAAGTAAAGAATTGGCACTCAGCGCGATGATGGAAGAGCGCGGATATAGCAATGGCTTGATAACCATAGCATTGTTCGTTCTGTCGTAGTCGCGCGAGGCTCTCGACGAGATGATTTTCTTCATCGACGACACAAATCCTTCGGAAGAAGATTTTGTAGAGCATCTGGCAGAAATCTGTCATAATGCCGATATTGAATTTTAGAGACAAAAAGATTTGTTATGAATAAGAAAATACTATTTCTGCACGGATTCTTTGCCAGTGGTGAATGTGTTCCGGCAGTCGCATTGCGAGAAAAACTGTCCGATAGGTTTCAAGTCCTGACGCCTGATTTGCCATTGCATCCCGAAGATGCTTTGGAGCAGATAAGGCAAATCTGCGACCGCGAGAAACCCGATTTGCTCGTAGGCAACAGTTGCGGCTCGTTCTATGGGCAGATAATTGCCCCGATTGTGGGTATTCCGGCGTTACTTGGAAATCCGCATTTCGAAATGACGAAGTTTCTGAAAGAGCGGATAGGGGAGCACGAGTACAAATCTCTGCGCTCTGACGGAAAACAGCGTTTTGTGATTGACGAAACGCTGATTGCCGAGTTTGCGCAACTCGAAGAAAATCAGTTCAGTTTCTGCAATCCGTACTACAAGGAAAGGGTTTGGGGATTGTTTGGCGAGCAGGATACTCTGGCGCATTACGAGCCTCTGTTTCTTGAGCATTACAACTGCGCATACCACTTTCCGGGCGGTCATACCCCGACTGCCGACGAGGTTGGCACTTGGTATGTTCCGCTGATTGAGAAAATGCTTCTGATGTTTCAGAGGGGAGATGACGGCTCGCGATATTTTCAGCATTTCAAGGGCGGAATGTATCGCTATGTCCGTACGGCTTTCGACTCCGAAACAAAGGAGCGAATGGTTGTATATCAGGCTCTTTACGGCGATGAACAGTATTGGGTTCGCCCCGAAAAGATGTTCTTCGAGAACATTGAGCGCGACGGACGACGGTTTGCCCGATTCACCGAGATTGACAGATAAAAAATCAGCCCAAATGTCGTGAAATGAGTGGCATTTGGGCTGTTTTTTGTGCGAACGCTTATTCTGTTATTTCTTCCAAAGGCTTGCGCTTTTTCTCCTTTGGCTGGTCGTTGGCATATCCTATCGGGATTAGGACGGCAGGTTCTTCGTTTTCCGACATTCCGAATAGATTTTTGCACTTCTCGGCATCGAAATTGCATACCCAGCATGTAGCCAAGCCTTGCTCGGTGGCTGCCAGACAGAGATGCTCAACAGCAATGGAAACGTCGATGTTTCCGTGATGTTTGCCGTCGGCTCGCACCCATTCTTCGTCGTGCAGAACCGAGGCAATGACGTATGTCGGCGCGGTGGCGAACCATTCGCGGTCGTAGCATTGCTGAATCTTAGCCTTGTCGTCGTTGCTGTTTACGATGCGGAATTTCCAAGGCTGTTTGTTTACTGCCGACGGAGCGAATCTTACACATTCTAAAATGTATTTGAGTTTCTCTTCCTCAATGGCTTGAGTCTTGTAACTCCGGCAACTGTATCTGTTTTTTACAAGTTCCAAAAAGTTCATAAGGCTTATTTGTTAAGTTTTTCAATGAATCTGTTTCGGTCAACGATGAATCTCAGATGAGTGCCTTCGCCCAGCAGAATATCGTTGCAGTGAGCACTCACTTTGAACTCTATTTTCTTGCCCTCTACCTTTGTAACCTCGGCTGTTGCAGTAATTTTGTCACCTATTTTCGAAGGTTTCAGATGCGACGACTCTATGTGTCCTCCAACGGTTGTCTCGCCATCTGCCATACAGTCGGCAACGGCAAGCATTGCGGCATTTTCCATCAACGCGAGCATAGCCGGAGTGGCAAGCACAGGCATATCGCCCGAGCCAATCTTTGCGGCTGTAACATCTTCGGTAACTGTGAGTTCGCTTGTATGTTTTTGTCCTGTTTCAATCATTTTTTTTAATGTTTATGGTTAATAGTGTTGCAAAAATAACGAAAGTGTTTCAGAATCTTGCTTAAAATGATTATTTTTGTCTGCTATAAAATTTAAAATTATGATTGACCAGATTGTTGCCTTCAATAAGAAATTCGTAGAATCGAAGAGTTATGAAAAGTATCTTACCGACAAGTATCCCGACAAGAAACTTGCCGTTTTGTCGTGCATGGACACTCGTCTTACCGAGCTTCTGCCTGCTGCGCTTGGATTGAAGAATGGCGATGCTAAAATCATCAAAAATGCTGGCGGATTGGTTATCTCAGCATTCGACTCGGCAATGCGAAGTATTATCGTGGCGGTCTACGAACTTGGCGTTGAGGAGATTATGGTTGTTGCTCATTCGCATTGCGGAGCTTGCCATATGAGTTACGAGCATTTTCACGATGAGATGCTGTCGCGCGGCGTTTCCGACCAGACACTCGATACAATTCGCAAGTGCGGAATAGACCTTAATGCGTGGCTCGAGGGCTTCAGGGATACTCCCGACTCGGTAAGAAGGACTGTGGAGACCATAAAGACGCATCCTCTCATGCCTCGCGACATCATTGTCCGTGGCTTTATTATTGATTCGGAAACGGGAGAGTTGGAAGAAGTTCTGAATTCATAAATTCTTATCAAAGCGTCATCAGGCATAATTTGGTGGCGCTTTATTTTATCTGCATGTGCGGATGAAATGAGTAGGCGAACATTCGGTAAATAAATTGCTAAAAACAAAAATCCTCTCCAATAGAATTGGAAAGGACTTTTTCTTAGTGACTTCGGAGGGATTCAAACCCGCAACCTCTTGATCCGTAGTCAAGTGCTCTATTCAGTTGAGCTACGAAGCCATCGCTTAAAAATAGTGCCTTATCTCGAAAAAAAGTGACTTCGGAGGGATTCAAACCCGCAACCTCTTGATCCGTAGTCAAGTGCTCTATTCAGTTGAGCTACGAAGCCTTATTTCTCAAAAGCGATGCAAAGATACGCACTTTTTTCGAAACCTCCAAATGTTTTTCATTTTTTTTGCCTAATTTTTTGAAAAAAATATTTCTGAAAAACCTTTCTGTACTTGGTTGTGGCTGTGTTTTGGCTATTGTATCAAAAAGGCAGAAAAGTGAAAATCTCAGATAATCAATTATTAAGCGTTGTTGAACGAACAAAGGCGGCTTTTCCTGTCGCCTTTGTTCGTTTTTTTTGCAGAAACTTTCCTAAAGAGTCTGTAATTTTATGCCAAGCGACAAACCGATAATGTCGGACAGTTTTACAATGTGGTCTATTACCTTGTTGCGAATATACAAATCGCAAGTGCTTAGTTCGTAAAAGAAAGACACGCTTTTGTTGTAGCGTCGGTATTTCTGCGGAATTTGTACCGTTATGCGTTGCCCCACGGCTACATTAAACCTGAATGTGGTTGACATAAAGTAGTATCCTTCGGGATAGCGGCTGGGCTGTTTCTTCCAAAACTCGTGTCCGTAGATTGCATTAAGGTACAGACTTGTTGTCAGCGGCTCAATGCTCACTCCTGGTTTTATGTCGTAACTCCACGGAATGTAGTTTTCTTTCAGAGTGGTGGTTATTTTGGGGCGCGTGCTTTGGTGTTTGGGAACAAAACCTATCAAAAACTGCGTTTCCCATTGATTGCGCTTGCCGTAGTTCCATCCGCTGCCAACCGACACAAGTCCCATGTTGCCGGCATTCTGTATAACAAACTGGGTAGGGATGAGGGCTGCCCAGTGCTTGCGATAGCGGTGAATGCGCTTGTCGTATGCGCTGAATTCGGGCTCGGATGTGTATATGCTGTCTGCCATGCCGATGACTGACGATAGCAGGAAAACACTAAAAATCAACAACTTCTTCATCGTATCCGTCTTTTGTAAATGTAAAAATTCTGTATTGCCGTTTCTCTGCACTTCCTACTCCGTAAAAAGGAAGGTCGTCGTTGTAGAAGTAGCTGAGCGCGGTTTTGTGGTTGTGCCCATAAACGCAGAACATCAGATTGGGAAAGAAATCGAGGTATTTTCTGAATGCTTTGCACACGTTGTTGTTAAACTGGTCGCTGTATGGCGGCGCGTGCATTACAAGTACGGTGCGGTCGAACAGTGCCGAATCTTTGGTTATTTCGGTTTCCATGAAGTCGAAGTTTGGCACGGCGGCAATGTAGTCGTATTCGGTTGCGTTGGTGTTTAGGCATACGAACTTTATGTGCGAAACGATGAACGAGAAGTCCATCTGCCCGTATATTACTTGGTATGACTGGTCGCCAGTTCCGAGAAAATCGTGGTTTCCGATGAGCGTGACGTACGGCACGCGGATGTCGTCGAGAATGTTGCGTGCAATCTCGAACTCTTTTGAGGTGCCCGTGTCGGTGATGTCGCCGCAATGAACCACAAAGTCTATGTCCGTGCGCTTGTTAAGGGCAGCAACCTCGGCTTTCGTTTCGGTGTACCAAGTGTGTGTGTCGCTGATAAAAGCCACGCGCAGAGTGTCTTTGTCTCCGATTTGGTTTTCAATTTTCTCAATCTGATGTTCGTTGATGCTCTTCTCGCCTTTGAAATTCACGTCGTAAGGGTGAATGTCGAAGGCATCGCTGCATGAGGCGAGAAGCATCGTCAGCAAAAGTAAATGATGTTTCATCTGTTAAAAAGTCGTTATATGGTTTTGGTTAAAAATGATAGTGTTGCAAAGATAGTTAATTTATTGAATGTCTGTTATATGTGCTCCGTTATAGAACAGATTGTGTGAGTTTTTGAAGAAAAAAATCCTACAAGTTTTACACGACTTGCAGGATTCTGTCTTATGTCAATTATGCTGATTCTGATGTTATTTTATCAGTTCTACGCTTCGCTTTACGAAGTTGTTCAGAGCCTCACCCTTCAGCATGCCGTTTTGCAGCAATGCAAGGTCGATGAGCTGGTGTACAATCTGATTGCCCTTTGCGTAGTTTGCATAAACCTCTTCCTTCTTCTTGCGCTCATCGTCGAGTTTCTTTGTTACATCGGCAAGAGCATCCTTGTCGGCCTGAGGGATTTCCTCGTCTTTCTTGCCCTCCTTTGCCTTTTCAAGGCTCTTGCGCTTGTCGTTGAGCGAAGTGATTTCTGCCTCGATAGGAGAGATGGCTGCGCTTGTGTTTGCCTCGCTGTCGCTAAGGATACCCTTGATGAGGGCGTGGTCGCTGTTGAGCACGATGTTGTACATTGTAGGCATCTCGCCATAGAATGCCATGCCCTGCTGAATGTTTGCCATCTCCTTCATACGACGCATGTACTCGCTCTGCGTAATCATTACAGGAGTAGCGTTTTCGCCCATGCCCTGAGCCTCGATGTTGAATTCGGTCTTCTCAATCTTTGGCATCTGGCTCTTGAAGATTGAAGAGAGAACTGATGACTTGGCAAAGTCGAGATTGTTGTTTGCGTTGTCGTCCTTAACGATGAGTTTGTCAACAACATCGCCGTCTACGCGAGTAAAGTGAGTCTTCTCCAGTTTGCGCTCCAGCATAGAGATGAGTGCAACGTCGAGTTGACCGTCCATCAGCAATACGCTGTAGCCTTTGTTCTTTGCAGCCTCGATATAACTGTACTGGTCGTCCTTGTTGTTTGAGTACAGATATACAACATCGCCGTTCTTGTCGGTCTGGTTGCCCTTTACAAGAGTTGCGTAATCCTCGTAAGTGAAGAACTTGCCCTCGGTATCCTTGAAGAGTGCGAACTTGCTTGCCTTGTCGTAGAAGGCATCCTCGCTCAACATTCCGTAGTGGATGAAAATCTTTATGTCGTCCCACTTCTCCTCGAACTCTGTGCGGTTGTTCTTGAAGATGCTGCTCAGGCGGTCGCTTACCTTCTTGCTGATGTAAGAAGAAATCTTCTTTACGTTTGCATCGCTCTGAAGATAGCTTCGGCTCACGTTAAGCGGAATGTCCGGAGAGTCGATAACGCCGTGCAGCAGAGTGAGGAACTCAGGAACGATGCCCTCTACGCTGTCGGTAACATAAACCTGATTGCAATAGAGTTGAATCTTGTTCTTCTGAAGGTCGAAGTTGCTCTTGATCTTAGGGAAGTAGAGTACTCCGGTGAGGTTGAACGGATAGTCTACGTTAAGGTGAATCCAGAACAACGGATCGTCGGCCATAGGGTAGAGCTCGTGGTAGAAGTTGATGTAGTCCTTGTCCTCGAGTTCGCTTGGCTTCTTTGTCCAGATTGGAGTTGTATTGTTTATCACGTTGTCCTCGGCAGTTTCAACCTGCTTGCCGTCCTTCCATTCGGTCTTCTTGCCGAATGCAACAGGGATGGCGAGGAACTTGCAGTATTTGTTCAGAAGCTCCTGAATCTTGTTCTTCTCGAGGAACTCCTTGCAGTCGTCGTCAACGTAGAGAACGATATCCGTACCGCGCTCGCTCTTGTCAGCCTCTTCGAGAGTGAATTCAGGCGAGCCGTCGCAGCTCCATTTTACAGCCTTGCTGCCTTCTTTCCAGCTCTTTGTTATGATTTCTACCTTCTTGCTGACCATGAATGAAGAGTAGAAGCCGAGTCCGAAGTGACCGATGATGGCATTTGCATCGTCCTTGTACTTGTCGAGGAAGTCGGTTGCGCCAGAGAATGCAATCTGGTTGATGTATTTGTCAATCTCCTCCTCGGTCATACCGATACCGCGGTCGCTGATGGTTATTGTGCCCTCGCCGAGCGAAACATGAACGGTAAGGTCGCCCAGTTCGCCGTTAAACTCGCCTTTTGCAGCCAGAGTCTTCAGTTTCTGTGTTGCATCTACTGCGTTTGATACAATTTCGCGAAGGAAGATTTCGTGATCGCTATATAAGAATTTCTTGATGACCGGGAAGATGTTCTCGGTTGTAACTCCAATATTACCTTTCTGCATAATATATTTTTTTAGTTTGAAAAATCGTTTGTCATGTTGTACCAAACAAAGACCGTGCCAAGTTTGATTCTTGACACGGTCTTTTTTCATATTTTTTATGCAAATGTCAGTCCGAACATCTCCTGAAGGTCCTTCAGCGCTGGGTTTTCCTTAACCATCATGTCGAATTTTTCTTTGTTCGAGAAGGCTCGTTTTACCTCTTGCCGTTCGCTCACCCTCGTCTTCATTGTCACGGCCGAGTTTTGCAGAACTTCGCGCAGGTAATTTTCTATTCGCGGACGCAGATTGTCGATGTATCCCTGAACGATGCTGTTGTCTACAATCGCCTCGAAGGTGTTGGCATCGAGAATCTTCAGCGTTGAGTTGAACATTCTCTGTTTTGTTGCCGCCTCTTCTATGCCGAGCATGTTGCTTGCGAAGTTACGCCAGTAGTGCGACAGACTGCCGTCTTCGAGCGGTTTCTGCTCGTTGGCAGATATTGTCTTGTTGTTCTGTTCGCTCTGTTTCCGGGCGTTCTCTACGGCAATGTCGGCCTGAGTCTTTATCTGCTGCGGATTGGTAATCGATATTGTCATCGGTCTGCCGCGGTGCAGCGTCTTGGGCAGAGTGGTGTTCAGACCTTCGGGCATCTTGCGGGCCTGCGTCTGCGGCGTGCTTGCCGGCGTGGCGGCTTGTGGCGCGCTGTGAGTTCCGGCAGCAACGGTCGACACTACATCGACCTTTACTCTGAACTCTTTTATGGGTTTGATAATCTTCTTAGGGCCACGCCCCGAGCCTACGGCGTCGTCGGGCTGGGTTATCTGCGCCACCTCTATTAGTGTGAGTTCTACGAGCAGTCGCTGGTTTTTGCTTACGCGATAGTTCAGTCCGCACTCGTTACAGAGTTTTATGGCTTTGTACAGGAATCCGGCACTACATTTCTTTGCCTGTTCCTTGTATTGTTCCTTAATCTTGTCGCCCACTTCGAGAAGTTTGATGGTTGCCTCGTCCTTGCTCACCAGCAGGTCGCGCATGTGCGATGCGTATCCGTTTATGAAGTGGTCGCCCTGAAAGCCTTTCGCCAGAATCTCGTTGAAGAGAAGCATCGTCTCGCCAATCTTGTTTTCGAGGGCGAGGTCGGTTAGTTTGAAGAAATAGTCGTAATCCAGAACGTTTAGATTCTTAATTACATTATCATAAGTGAGATGCCCCTGCGTAAAACTTACCGTCTGGTCGAAGATTGACAGCGCGTCGCGCATACCGCCGTCGGCTTTCTGTGCTATGATGCCGAGAGCCTCGGGTTCAGCCTCTACGCCTTCTTTTTCTGCCACCTTTGTCAGATGGTTCACTATGCCCTGAACAGACATTCGGTTGAAGTCGTAAATCTGGCATCGGCTCAGGATTGTTGGCAGAATCTTGTGCTTCTCGGTTGTGGCAAGGATGAAGATGGCGTGTGCCGGCGGCTCTTCGAGCGTCTTCAGAAAGGCGTTGAAGGCTGATGGTGACAGCATGTGAACCTCGTCGATGATGAAAACCTTGTACTGTCCAATCTGCGGCGGGATGCGCACTTGGTCGCACAGGCTGCGTATGTCCTCAACGCTGTTGTTCGATGCCGCATCAAGTTCTATGATGTTGTACGAACGCTGCTCGTTGAACGCCACGCAACTCTCGCACTCGTTGCACGCCTCGCCATTCTGGTTTGGCGACAGACAGTTGATGGTCTTTGCAAAGATTCGGGCGCAGGTTGTCTTTCCCACGCCTCGCGGTCCGCAGAAGAGGTAGGCGTGTGCCAGCTTCTTCTCCTTAATGGCATTCTTCAGCGTTATGGTCAACGCCTCCTGTCCAACAACCGTATCGAACGATTGCGGACGGTATTTTCTTGCCGAGACAATGAAATTCTCCATTCTCCTAAAAAGTTTTTTTCTTGATTTCAGCGCAAAGGTAGCGAAAATAAACGATTAAAAAGAAAACGCGGAGCATCTTTTCAATGGGAAAATTAAGTTGAAAGTTGAAAGTTGAAAGTTGAAAATTCTGAACCGGATGATAATTAGGGATTTATAACGAACAATTTCGTCAGAAATTGTTCGTTTAGTATATGCGTCGTAGGAAGAAGGTAGGAAGAAGGTAGGAAGAAGGTAGGAAGAAGGTAG